>JAQVHY010000111.1 GCA_028695935.1 Desulfobacca sp. | reverse complement strand
AGTTTGCGGGTCTGCAACCTTACTAAGCGTCCCTCCCTGACCGACCAAGCCAGTATAAATAGATTGTTTAAAGACACAATCAGGAGGATAACCGTAACAGAGAGGTACGTCTATTCCTTGAAGGTTAACGTTCAATGAAAAACCTTTCGTTCCCCAATGAAGTGGTAAAGACTGAGTTTTGGCTAGTTCAAATATCTTAACAAAAACTTGTTTACCGTATTGGTCCAGAGCATCAGTGAATATAGCTTCGGAAATTCTAGGAAGAGAAACAGTAGGAACTTTAAGATTGGGAGGAGGTTCTTTGCCAACCACAATTTCAGTTGATAGTAAACGTAATCCACTATCTGATTGGAAAAAGCAGAATTCAAGGCAAGTTACGCTGATGCCTTTGCTTCTCAAAAAAATGGCTGTTTGGCGTATCTCAGGGGTAATTTTTTGGCCAACTATTACAATCCTTTGGTTTTTATTGAAGGTTATTGCTTCGTCTGAGCTTAATTCAAAATATTCCCGATGATACTGCCCAATATTACCATATTCCTCGCCACTATAAGTGTGAAGAATATTTTCTAGTTGTTCTGAATCAAGCCGTTCCGCAAACGAGCTATATTCAAGGGCCTGGGCTAAAGTCTCACGGGGAGTTCGATCCCTTTTTAATTCAATGACGACAATATTGCCATTTCTATCAATACCAAGCAGATCAATATATCCACCCAGGTTTGTGGGTACCTGACGGCCAATAATTAATACTTTCCCATCCTCGATAATCCCATCAGAATTTTTCTCCAGCCATGTTTCGAGAGTCGATTCTTTATGTTCATCTGGAAAGGCGGTTTGACGATATTCCTTGAATTTACCCTCTGAGTCTATGCCGAACAAACGCATAATCACAATCCTCTCAGACAGAGAGACCGCTCCATTCCTCACCCCCAAATAATTTTAGGATTGTGGGCCTTCACGGGCGATCTCTCCATTGAGTCCGAATTAGTGTGGAATTTCTTATTATCCCAGATAGGGCTTGCAAAGATTATAGCTTACCGACGTCAGTGGCTGCCACTGCTGCAACTGCTGCAACTGGTAGCCGTGCAACCGGCACAGGAGCCGCCGCCACCGGAGGCAGAGGTAAACTTGAACCCTACTTTGGCGGCGCAGGCGCTCATCAGTTTTTCGACGTTGGATTGATGACACTCCGGACATTCGACGGTGGGATCACTACCAAACACCAGTTGTTCAAAGACCTTGCCACAGTCCCGGCAGCGATATTCAAAAATCGGCATTTTGATTGACTCTCCTTTGGCTTATGAAGTCTGATTACGCTTATTAACAGCAATTATTTTTGTTCTACTCCACTAATGTTTATTATAATACCAGCCATGGCCTGTTTCAAGTGATGATCATTTATACGTAATATTAGCCAACCTTTCCAGCCGACTAAACCAAGCCCTGACCGCATGATGGCAAGTCGCGGTGTTTTCCAGAATAAAACGCCTCTGAACGGCATTGTATCTGGAATTGGCTTTATAAGTCAACTTGATAACAATGGGTTTTATGATTGGGTGACAACTGTGCTGATTGGTAAGGTATGGGGTGAAGTTAATAACCCAGGCCAGACTTCTGCTCTGATCCCGGAGAGATGAGAACCGCCGGGAAAGGATTATTACCTACCCCGGCGGTGGAT
This sequence comes from Desulfobacca sp., assembly GCA_028695935.1. Taxonomy (GTDB): domain Bacteria; phylum Desulfobacterota; class Desulfobaccia; order Desulfobaccales; family Desulfobaccaceae; genus Desulfobacca_B. Next base: position 9,434 of record JAQVHY010000111.1, on the reverse strand, counting down.
TGGAATGATAACCGTTAAGCTGACCGGTTACTTGGTCTGGTCTTCCTTTTCAGGTTTTACAGCGGCGCGCTGAGCCTGAACAACTCCCAAAAGCCCTACTAAAAAAGCCCAAGCCGCTAACGAGGTTATAATTCTTTTCGTAAATTTCTCCTTTTGGATTTTATCTGTGTCCTGCTTTACGTCTTACCGCCAATATCTGACATATTGCGGACGCCGAGCGCTGTGGTCCCAACCCCTATGCACGCCTTGGTAGGAACCCCTATGCAAACCTCTATCAAAGTGGTGACGTTCCCACCGGCCATGATCGCGGTCATGGTGTCCCCTTTGGTAAAATCTCTTATTTCTATCCTTGTCTCTGGCTGCGTGGGCATATCGAGCTCTATCTCTGGCCGTATAGAGGTGATGCTGCCTCTCCCGGGCCTGGCGTTCCCACCGCCCATGATCGCGATCGCGATGATCCCTATGGATAGTTCTCTTATCACGGTTATCACGGTGGAGCCGATTGCAGTCCTGGGCTAGGCTGGGGGTCACGAATACCGCCGAAAGAAACAGGGCTACCAATAACTTTTGCATAATCCCTCCTAAGCTGTAGATTATTATGAAGGTGATTTTGGTCGTTAATCTTGCATAATGCTTGCCAAGAAAAGATTCTGGCCGCCTATTAGATAAGATATTGAAATAATAAACAATTATCTACAGAACTTTAGGGATGGCAAGATTTTGGAGATTCCATCTTCTTGATTTGAGAATTTCAAATTATAATGAGAAAAATGACCCTGTCAAAGTGAGAAATATGGCAGGATTTGGTGTTATGCTCCAGAAATACCCAACCCAATAAAATCAGGTGGAATTTCCCATTCCCTACCGCGGGAGGGGGTTGGGGGGAGGGAGTGACTTGCGGGAGAGGCTCTTCCCTAAATTAAGGGCACTGCCCAAACACGGGCAAGATGTCGGTATCACTAACACTGTCTATCCGAACCTTCTATAACCAGCGCCGCCAATAAGGGAAACATAATCTCGTGATGGCCGGTGAGGGCATAGCCCTGTCCCTGGGTCTGCGTGGGGCGGCGCACGACATTGGTGAGGGGCCGGTAATGTTGGATAAAATCGAGATTGGCGGTCGTCAACGGCTCCAGTTGGTGGCCCAGATTACGGGCCAGGGACACGGCCTTGAGAAAGACCTCCGGCAACACCACCGCCGAACCCAGATTGATATATAATCCTCCGGCCAGGCGGCTGACCAGGGCGGCAAACACGCGAAAATCGCGATGACTGGCGACTCCTACCGCGGCGGGATCCACCGAGGGATGCATATGAATAATGTCGGTACCTATCGCCACATGCACCGTCAGCGGCACTTCCCAGCGGACTGCACTGGCCACCACACTTAGATGATTAAACGGGCATCCGGCTTCTAAGAGCTGTTGCCCCACAGCCTCTCCCAGACCCAGGCCCTGGGCCGCGCCCCAGTTAATGGCGCGGTTCAAAAAGGTCGCGGTCTCTTCCGCCATGCCGAAGCGCCCGGTGCCCAATACCTGGCCGACCTCCTCGGAGGTGCGGCCCACCATGGCGATCTCGGCATCGTGAATAATCCCGGCGCCGTTGAGCGCCAGCCCGGAAAGCAGACCGCGGCGCATCAGATCAATGAGCACCGGGTTTAAGCCGACCTTGAGGACATGGGCACCGCAACCTAACAGTACGGTGTGCCCCTGACGTCGGGCCTGGACCCAGGTGGCGGCCAGTTCGCGTAACTCGTTAGCAGCCAGGATGCGCGGCAAACGCTCAATAAAATCGGTGAATGACTGTCCCGGAGTCCAGGGCTGGCCAAAGTCCTGGTGACCGACCTTGGAGGGCCGCTCTTGCAGACTATAGGTCTCGATACCCTCCAGCGAGAGGGGTTGAATTTTTTCCGCCACTTTTATCCTGTTGAATAATGATCGGGAAACAGCAAGTAATCGACCAGTTCGCAGAGCACGTGGCCGATGGTAAGGTGCACTTCCTGGATGCGGGGGGTGTCATGCGACCGCACGATCAGGGCGACATCGGCAGCCGCGGCCATCGACCCGCCGTCCCGCCCGGTCACCGCGATGGTCTTCAAACCTTGTTGGCGGGCGACTTCTAAGGCCGCCACCACATTGGCGGAAGTGCCACTGGTGCTGATGCCCCAGGCCACGTCTCCGGGCTGCCCCAAGGCCTTGATCTGCTTGACAAAAATCTCCTTGAAATCGTAATCATTGCCGATACTGGTCAGAATGGAGCTATCAGTGGTCAGCGCCAGGGCAGCCAACGGCGGGCGTTCGATGCGGAAGCGGTTGACAAATTCCGCGGCCAGATGTTGGGCATCCGCGGCACTGCCGCCGTTGCCAAAAATCAGAATTTTAGCACCCTGACGCAGACTGGCGGCCAACAGTTGGGCAGCTTGCACAACAAGCGGACCCTGTTCTTCGATAAATTGAGTTTTCAGGCGCGCTGATTCGGTAAAAAACTCTTTTACTCGAGATTCTAGTGGCATACTCCGATCCTTTAGCAGGTTTGTTCCTGAGCACCGGCAAGATGCCGGTGCCACTAGTTAAAAAAACCTGCACCGAGCATTAAATAAGTATTTTTACCATACCTCTTTTCCCAGTGGCGGTCAACAAGCTTATCGTTAGTCAGCAGTCTGGCGGTATCTGGCGATATTGGCCGGATAAGTCCATTACCGGTTTGACAATTATCGCATTGATTGATAAAACCTCAAGCGAAGATAATCAGGTTTCGGAAGGTGGTTGAGGAGGCTACTGATGGGTAGGAAAATTGTGGTGATTGGCGCGGTGGCCGCTGGACCCAAGGCCGCGGCGCGGGTCAAACGACTCGATCTTGACGCTCAGGTGATTATGGTGGACCAGGCCGAACTGATTTCTTACGGGGGTTGCGGCCTGCCTTATTATATATCGGGGGATGTGTCGGATATCAATGAGTTGATGTCCACCAGTTTCCATCTCAAACGGGATGCCAAATTTTTTGAGGGCGCCAAAGGCGTGGAAGTCCGCACCCGGACCCGGGCCCTGGCTATTGACCGGGATCAGAAAACCGTGCGTCTGCAAAATCTGGCTACCGAAGAGATTTATTCCCTGGATTATGACCAATTGGTATTGGCGACGGGCAGTACCCCGGTCCGTTTACCCATTCCTGGGGCAGATCTACCCGGAGTGTTTACCGTGGCCAATCCCTCTGATGCCGAGGCCATCAGGGAGCCGGTTTCCAAGGGTGAGGTGGAGCAAGTAGTAATCATTGGCGGTGGGGCCATCGGGCTGGAACTGGCCGAAGCCTTCACCGAACTCTGGGGACTGGAGACTGCGGTGGTCGAACTTCAGGAACACCTGCTGCCCGGTCTGCTTGATTCGCCCCTGGCCCGGATGGTCCAGGCCCATGTCGAGGCCCAGGGGGTGAAAGTATACTGTGGCGAACAGGTCCAGCAATTGGAAGCCGAGAATGGCCGGGTGGCCCGGCTAGTAACCTCAAAGCGCACCCTGCCGGCTGACCTGGTAATCATGGCGGTCGGAGTCCGGCCCAACTCCCAACTGGCCCAGGAAGCCGGACTGCTGGTCGGCCCCACCGGCGGCATTGTGGTCAATCAACGGCTACAGACCTCGGATCCCTTAATCTATGCCGGAGGCGATTGCATCGAAAATTACCACCTGCTCACCGGCAAAAGGGTTCATTACCCTTCCGGCTCGATTGCCAACCGTCAGGGGCGGGTGATCGGCACTAACTTAAACGGCGGCCACGAGATTTTTGAGGGAGTTGTTGGCTCCTATATCATGAAGCTTTTTGAACTGAGCGTCGGCTGTACCGGCCTGAGCCTGGACGCGGCCCGCCGCGCAGGTTTTGATGCCTTTGAAACCCTGGTATCTCAGGCCGACCAGGCCCATTTTTATCCCGGCCAGGAGCTGATGTACCTGCAACTGGTAACCGATCGGCCTACCCAACGGATTTTAGGGTTGCAAGGCGTAGGAGCGATGGGGCAAGGAGTTAAGGCCCGTATCGACGCGGTAGGGGCGATGTTGAAATATAAACCGACTCTGGATGATCTTTCCAACCTGGAAGTGGCTTATGCGCCCCCCTTTGCCGCGGCCCTGGACATTTTAAATGCTGCGGCCAACACCGCCAAAAATATCCTGGCCGGCACCAACCATCCCCTGCCTATGGACGATTTTATTTCGATCTGGAAGCATAAATCCGAGGCCGGGGTGACTTTTCTGGATATCCGGGAGACGGATAATGCCGCGCCGCTGGTCGAAAAATGGGGGCCACTGTGGGTCAACATCCCCCAGGGGGAGTTGCGTTATCGCCTGGCCGACGTTCCCCAGGATAAACGGTTGATCCTGGTCTGCAATGCCGGGATGCGCTCCTATGAATCTCAGGTTATCTTGGACCACGCCGGGATTACCGGGACGGTTAACCTGCAAGGGGGCTACGCGGCCCTGAAAAAAGCCGGGGTCGATCTGCTGGCGGATGACTGAGGTTGCCTGAGTTGGTAGTTTTGGTTAATAGTTTGGGCTGGTTCCCAAGCTCAGCTTGGGAACCCAATTAAATGCAAGGCCTTGCTGTGCTAATAAAATATAATATTGGCCAGGAATCGCCATCAGCAATTAACATGCTCAATACAGGTTAATTAGTATTCATCCGGAAACTCCCCCACCCCTGGTGGCAGGGGGTTGGGGGGAGGGGGAGAGAATAGCAGGTTTCGGAATGGAAAGTACTAAAAGTTAGGTCAAAGCAGCATGTTGTGGGTTACCTGGATTAAATAATCCCCTGATTTTAGTAATTGCTGGCACAGGTTAAAAACCTGTGCCACCAAAAATCTCTAATAATTTGATGGCATTTGAGCTTTAAGGAAACTTGTTTTAGAGGCTTAATAATTGTTAGGGTTAATTGATCTTTCCAAAAGTCTGAACGCCATGTGCTAGTTTAAAGCAATTTAACTGATAATGACAGATTGTTCTTATAGCAATTGCACGGTTTAGCATTACCCTGACCTAATTCAGCTAGCTAGAGAGAATTATGGACTTTCTGCGAGTGCAACCATGTTAACTCGAAACTCGCAACTCATAACTCGAAACTCCCAAGAGGATTCCCATGGCTGATCGGGAAGAGCAGCAAAAACCCCAGTTAGGCTGGATCGCCCGCTTCCAGGCCTGGTTCAGCAAGATCTTCGGTGGTAAAGAATATCACCACTATGGCTATCTTCCCAGTCGCCCCGGGTTGTTGTTACGCTTCACGCTGGACCAGTTTTTCGCCCGCGTCAACCTTAATCAACGGAATGTGGAACGCCTGCGGGAGCTGGGGCAGCGGGGTGCCATAGTTTATACCCTAAAATATCGTAGTCATCTAGATTTTCTGTTTTTTAACCGGCGTTATCGAGAGGCCGGGGTGCCGCAACCCGAGGTGGCTTTCAATCTCAATCTGTGGATCTGGCAGCCGCTATCACATCTGATCCAGATTATTTCCGCGGCCCTCAACTACTTTACCAAGCGTCATGCCTGGCCTAATCCTTATCGTGATAACTACTATAAATGGATTCTGGAACAACGGATTTCAGCGCTCTTGTTTCTGGTGGACCAGGTCGGCTTTCGGCAACGTTTTTTTAAACCCAAAGAAGATCCCTTGCGACACCTTTTGGAAATCCAGCAAGAGTCGTCCTTTCCGATCTACTTAGTGCCCCAAATGATCTTGTATGGCCGGGAACCCAGCCGCGAATCTAAGGGCCTGATGCAGCTATTTTTTGGGGACAGCGAGAATCCGGGGAAACTGCGCAAATTAGGTCTGTTCTTTCTGCGGGCCCGGAAAGCAGTGGTGGAGGTGGCCGATCCCGTCAATCTGCAAGAAGTCCTGGCCGCGCCCGCCTACCAGGGATTGTCCCTGAGGGAGATCGCTCAAGGGCTGCGTCGGGACTTGATCGGCCGCATTGATCGCAAGCGGCGGGTGGTCACCGGACCGGTGATCAAATCGTCGGAAGAGTTGATGGAACTTACTCTTACCGACCCCTGTCTGAACCGGTTCATGGAGCATCTGGCGCAGGTAGAGAATAAAAAACTCTCTAAGATCAAAAAGACCGCCCAGAGTTACTTCCGTGAAATTGCCGCTGATTACAATATCTTTTATGTCCATCTGATGGATCGGATTCTTACCTGGGTCTGGCAAAACATCTTTGATGGCATCTCCCTGGATCAGGAAAGTTTGGAGAAGATCCGCGATATTTCTCAGCACGGCACCCTGGTCTATGTCCCCTGTCACAAAAGTCATGCCGATTATTTGCTGCTTAACCACCTGCTTTATCAAAACAATATTCATCCGCCGCGCATTGCCGCGGGGAAAAATCTGGCTTTTTGGCCCATGGGCACTATCTTCCGTAAATCTGGCGCCTTTTTCATTCGCCGGCGGTTTCACGGCGCTAAGCTCTACGCCAAGGTGTTTAGCACTTACCTCAAGACCCTGGTCAAAGAAGGCTATAATCTAGAATTCTTTATTGAGGGGGGGCGGAGCCGTACCGGCAAGTTGGTCCTGCCCCAATTGGGACTGTTGAATTTAATTCTCCAGACCATCCAGGAGGGGGCGACCCAGGATCTGATTTTTCTCCCCACCTTTATTGGCTATGACCAGGTGATTGAGGAGAAGGCTTATCTTAAAGAGTTGAGCGGTTCTCAGAAAAAAGCGGAATCGGCCCGCCAACTGTTGGGCATGGGTAAATTGCTGAAGAAACGTTATGGCCGGGTCTATATCCAATTCAGCCCGCCGATCTCCTTTAAGGACTATTTGAGTCGACACCAATTGAGCGACAAGGGACTGAGTGATGAAGAACGCCGGACCATCAGTCAGGACCTGGCCTTTATCATCATCCAGTCCATCAATCGCATTTCCGTGGTCACCCCCTTTTCCCTGGTGTGCGCCGCGCTTCTGACCTATCCCCGTAAAGGCGTTTACCGGCGGGAACTTATTCATATCATTGAGGTTTTTCACGATTATTTATCAGATCAGGGCATTCCCCGGGCCGAAACCCTGGTCAATCTGCCCCAAGCCATTGAAGATACCTTGAGCTTATGCGAATCCCGCAAGCTCATCACCCCCATTGAAAAAGAGGAAGAACTGGCGGACGAATTAGGGCTGGGAGGCTATAGCATAGACGAAAGCAAACGGCCGTTATTAGAATATTATAAAAATAATATCATTCATTTTTTCCTGCCGGCCTCGTTGGTGGCCATGTCCATCCTGGCTGCCCAGGGATTTGAGTTTACCCGGGAGCAGGTAATCGCCGATTACCAGTTTTTAATGGACTTTTTTAAATATGAATTTGTCTATGACGACGATGGTCCCGAGGTCAATGTCGACCGTATCTTGGCCTACTTTTCCCAACGGGGCGTTATTGCCAGTATGCCGCAGGAGAGCTTCACCTACACCATGTCGGCTCCAGGCCTTAAGGAGTTGGCCTATTTTGCCAATCAGCTCCATAATTATTTGGAATCGTACTGGATTGTGCTGCGGTCGATCAAATACCTTAAAAAACGGCCCCGCAGCGAGCGCGAATTCCTGAAGCGCATCCATTCCATCGGCAATAAGTTGAGCAAAGTCGGTGAAGTCGAACGGGCCGAGGCCCTGTCCGACGCCAATTTCCGCAATGCAATGAAGCTGTTCGGAGAAAAAGGGGTTATCCTCAAAAAGGCTCGGGAAGGGAAAAAGCTTCCCACTTTCAGCCGCCCCGAGGACGAGGACGCCAAAGAATACTATGGCCGCCAACTGGCCCGGTTCTTAAAGCGCTGAGCAAGCATCGGTAGTGGACTTGATGTCATATTCGGCTTTAATCCAGTGGAACAGCTTCCAGCCGTTTCCAAGGCACCGGCAAGATGCCGGTGCCAGCTGGGAAGAGATGTTTTTGCTAAAATCAACAACCCAAGTTTAATGATCCATCAGTTGACCGGAGTAATTCACCGCACCCAGGCGGAGCCGATTAACTAATCCATTCAAACTTTTTTCTTTACCTGATTGTTAATATCGTTTATTATTAAATTGATTAAGAAAACTGGTTCCGAACAACTAGATCCGAGGGATCCGGAATCTGGCAGGAGTTATGCTAGGCAAGCCCAATTATTTGCTGGCGGGAGTAGAGGTCGCATGAACAAATCGCAACTGATCGAGGGACTGGCCAAAGCCGAAGGACTGACCCTCAAAAAAGCCGAGATGGTGGTCAATACCTTGTTTGAAAATATGACCGATGCCCTGGTAGAAAACGAACGCATCGAGATCCGCGGCTTTGGCAGTTTTAAAGTTAAGAGTTACGATGGCTATCAAGGACGCAATCCCAAAACCGGCGAGATCATCGAAGTTGGTGAAAAGAAATTGCCTTTTTTCAAGGTAGGCAAAGAGCTCAAAGAACGGGTTGACCGCTTGGATTAATAAACCGAAGCTATTAAAGTCTGGCCGTGCTAGGTGGGGAGCTAGCGGTGCCCTGTAACCCGAAAACCGCTTTAGCGGGGTCGAATTCCCTCTTTGAGGATTGCAGCGTCGCTCGGTAACTGTAACAAAGGTGGGGGATTGGACTCCACGCAACGGACGCTTGTGAACCCCGTCAGGTCCGGGAGGAAGCAGCGGTAAGCAAGGCGGTGCGTGTCGTGGTAGTTTCTAATCCGATACCCCTGTGGAGCAGCCCGAGTGATGGCGGGTTCGACGGAGGGTGCACGGCCAGTTAATTATAGCAACTCTTTTCCGCCAGCTAGTTAAGTTATTCCCCCCTGAAAATAAGGCCGAGGACGGCCCGAATAATTTCAACAAATAAATGAAGCCCAAATTTATTTTTATCACCGGTGGGGTGTTATCCTCCCTGGGGAAAGGGGTTGCGGCTGCGGCCATCGGCGCCTTGCTGGAGAGTCGCGGTCTAACCGTCAGCTTCCAGAAGCTCGACCCCTATATCAATGTAGACCCGGGTACCATGAACCCGTTCCAGCACGGCGAGGTCTTTGTCACTGAAGACGGGGCCGAAACTGACCTGGATCTGGGTCATTATGAGCGCTATACCTCGGTCACCATGAGCCAGGAAAATAATTATACCACCGGCCGTATCTATTTTAACGTCATCAATAAGGAACGGCGGGGCGATTATTTAGGCGGCACGGTTCAGGTCATTCCCCATATTACCGATGAAATCAAGCAGGCCATTCTAAGGTTTGCGACTAACGTCGATGTGGCCATCGTGGAGATCGGCGGCACGGTCGGTGATATCGAGAGCCTGCCCTTTTTAGAGGCCATCCGCCAATTCAAGGGTGATATCGGCAAGTAGCATGTCTGTTATATCCACCTGACCCTGGTCCCTTATATCAAAACCGCAGGGGAAGTCAAAACCAAGCCTACCCAACACAGCGTCAAGGAACTCCGGAGCATCGGTATCCAACCGGACATCATTT
>JAQVHY010000110.1 GCA_028695935.1 Desulfobacca sp. | reverse complement strand
CAAGGCCCGGGAGCGGGTGCTCTACGATATGGCCATGCGCCGCGAAATGGAAGAAGCGGCGGTAGCCGCAGAATAAAATTTATCAGCCTCCCGGGCAGGTGCTTGCCAGGGAGCAAATTTATAAAATTTCCTTATGAAGAGGAAAGGAGGAATCGGCTGTGTCTAAGATCATTGTATCTGCAGCTATCCGAGGTGCCCATAAGATCGTTAATAAGTGTGCTGCCAAGTTGGATGAAGCAGTCCAAAAATATGGCGAAAATCAGGAAATCTCCTACCCCAACACCGCTTATTACCTACCCATCATCTATTCCTTGATGGGTGCCGAAATCAAAACTCTTAAAGATGCCATCCCGATCATGAACCGCTGTAAAGAATTGCTGCCCCCGGAACCGTCAGAGAAATTTTATCTGCCCTATCTGGGGCCGGGTCTGGACGCGGGACTGGCCACCTTGTTTGCCGAAGAAATCTTTGAAGCCATTCGCATCCTGGAACAGCCCGATTTTTACTACTTCGGTGAAGATCTGATCGAAAAAGGCGCTGAGAAAATCTGGGCCGGACCCGCGGATGACGTCATCATGCGTAAACGTGGTATCGAGTTCGTGGACGGTTCGGCGCCGGGATTTGCTGCTATTGTCGGGTCAGCCCCGTCAGTACAAGAAGCGGTTGACCTGGTCCACGAATATCAGACCAAGAACCTCTATATCTTTTTAGCCGCCCGGGATATCGAGGGTAAGACCTCGGTAGCCGAGCAGCTTTTGGAAGGCGGGGTCCAGATCGGCTGGCCCACCCGGATCGTGCCGTTCGGACCGGAAATTTCCGCCGCAGTTTTTGCATTGGGATTTGCCTGCCGGGCGGCCTTGTCCTTTGGTGGTTTAAAGAAAGGTCAGGCCCTCCGTAACCTGCTATATAACAAGGACCGGATTTTCGCCTTTGTCAACGCGGTATCGGAAATTCCGGATGAATGGTACGCCAATGCCGCCGGAGCCATCAACTGGGGCTTCCCCACCATTACCAACCAGGATATTCCCCAGGTGTTGCCCACCGGTATCTGTACTTATGAACACGTGGTCAGCAACGTCCCCATGAAGGAACTGGGCGCCAAATCTATTGAAGTCCGCGGTCTCAAAGTCACCATTACTGAAGTGCCGGTACCGGTGTCTTATGGCCCGGCCTTCGAGGGTGAGCGGGTCCGCAAGGGCGATCTCTACCTGGAGTGCGGTGGTGGTAAGACTCAGGCCGTTGAGTTGGTCACCTCCAAACGCATGGACGAGGTCGAGGACGGCAAGATCGAGGTTATCGGCCCGGATGTTAAGGATATCAAGGAAGGTTCCCGGCTGCCGATGGCAGTGGTGGTAGAAGTCGCCGGGCGTGCCATGCAGCCCGACTTTGAACCCATCCTGGAACGCCAGATCCATCACCTGGTCAACTATGCCCAGGGCGTCATGCACATCGGACAGCGGGATATTGCCTGGTATCGCTTTGGCAAGGCCGCGATCGAAAAGGGCTTTGAGTTGAAACATATCGGGGCCCTGCTGCATGCCAAGTACCATCAGGACTTCGGGGCGATCTTTGACAAATGCCAGGTGAAGATCTATACCGAAGAAGACAAAGTCAAAGAGATCACCGAACAGGCCCGGAAAATCTATGCCGAACGTGATGCCCGGATTGAGGGTATGACGGATGAAACTACCGAAACCTACTACTCCTGCACCCTGTGCCAGTCGTTTGCTCCCAGTCACGTCTGCGTGATCAGCCCGGAACGGACCGGTCTGTGTGGCGCTTACAACTGGATGGACTGCAAGGCTTCTTTTGAGATCAATCCTACCGGCCCCAACCAGCCCATTGAGAAAGGTGAGACCCTGGACGAAAAATATGGGCAATGGCAGGGTGTCAACGAGTTTGTCTACAAGGCTTCCCGTCAGGCAGTGGAGCGCTATAACTTCTACAGCCTGGTGCATGAGCCCATGACCACCTGCGGTTGCTGTGAATGCATTGCCGCGGTGCTGCCGATGTGTAACGGGGTCATGACGGTAAACCGGGATTACACCGGTGAAACCCCTTGTGGGATGAAGTTCACCACCCTGGCCGGCGTGATCGGCGGCGGTCAGGTAACCCCGGGCTTTGTGGGCCATAGCAAATATAACGTCTGCCAGCGCAAGTTTATCTTGGGCGACGGCGGTCTGTTAAGGATGGTATGGATGCCCACCAGCCTCAAGGAAGAGCTGCGCGAGCGGTTGCTGAAACGGGGCGAAGAGCTGGGATATCCCAATTTGATCGACATGATTGCCGACGAAACCGTAGGCATTACTGAAGATGAAATCTATCCGCACCTGGAAGCGAAGGGCCACCCAGCCCTCAAAATGGAATCGATACTGGCCTAAGTTGTGATTTTAACCTGGTCATCGCCCGGGACTGCGCCAGGCCGGGCGGTGACCTAAACTACAGGAGTCTGTTAGAGTGATAGGCTCCTAATTTTTCAAAATTAATCCCAAAATTTGATAGCCATGGATAAGGAGAGAATAAGATATGGCTTTAACTGGAATTGAAATCTTCAAAATGCTTCCCAAAACCAACTGTAAGGAATGTGGCTTCCCCACCTGCCTAGCCTTTGCCATGGCTCTGGCTTCGGGCAAGGCGGAGTTAGCAGCCTGTCCTTATGTCTCTGAGGAGGCCAAGGAAAAACTGGCCGAGGCCTCAGCTCCTCCCATCCGGCCAGTAAAAATTGGCATGAAGGAAGGCGAAAAGACTATCGGCGGCGAGCTGGTAATGTTCCGGCATGATAAGACCTTTTTCAACCCTACACTTATAGCCGCCTTGCTGACCACTGACATGAGCAGCGGTGACGTCGATGCCAAGATTGACAATTTTGCTAAACTACAGTTTGAGCGGGTCGGTCTTAATCTGCGTCCGGAGATGTTTGCCATCAAAGACGTAAGCGGCGATGCCGGCAAGTTCACGGCTTTGGTCAAGCAGGTAATCGACAAGAGTGACGCCGCCCTGATGCTCATGAGCGACAAACCTGAGGTATTAAAGGCAGGTGCCGAGGTTGCCAAAGAACGCCGGCCGGTGTTATATGCCGCCACTCCCCAGAATGCTGATGACTATGGCAAGTTGGCCAAGGAATTAGATTTACCTTTAGTAGCCAAAGCTGATGACTATGAAGCCCTGGCGGGCTTAACCAGCAAACTCACGGGGATGGGCCTCAAAGACCTGATCCTGGACTCCGGCAGCCGGACTATCAAGCAGGCTTTACAGGACCAGATCGTTATCCGCCGGGCACCCCTGACCGCCAAATTCAAACCCTTCGGATACCCCACGGTCACTTTCCCTTGTGAAATGACCGATGATCCCATGCAGGAAACCCTCTATGCCGCGGTGTTTATTGCTAAATACGGCGGGATCGTGGTGTTGAAAGACTTTGAAGCCCACCGCGTCTTCCCCCTGCTGCTGCAACGGCTGAATATCTATACCGACCCACAGCGGCCGATGATTGTCACCCAGGGAATCTACCCGTTGAATAATCCGGATGAGAATTCACCGATTGCCATTACCACTAACTTTGCGCTGACCTACTTCATCGTCTCCGGCGAGATCGAGGGCAGCAAGGTGCCCACCTGGTTATTGATCATGGACACTGAGGGATTGTCGGTAATGACCGCTTGGGCCGCGGGTAAATTCGTCGGTGATGCGGTCGGCATGTTTGTTAAAAAATCTGGGATCACCGAAAAGGCCAAGACCCGAACCCTGATCATCCCTGGTTATTCTGCCGCTATTAGTGGTGATTTGGAAGAAGAACTGCCGGATTGGAAGATTCTTATCGGACCGCGGGAAGCGGCCCATATCCCGGCTTTTTTAAAGTCCCTTTAAGCCGCTAAGTAACTAAAGGGGGGTCGTTAAATTCGGAGGCCGTTTGGGCCTCCGGTAATTATTCTCCAAAGAAAGGAGAGATATATGACTCAGCGTCTAATCCGCATCGGTGAGAACCTAAATGTGGTGACCAAGCGCTACGGCCAGGCGATGAAGGATCGGGATAAGAAACCCATCCAGGAAATAGCCGAGGCCGAGGCCGCTGCAGGTGTTGATTATATTGATGTTAACATCGGCCCGGCCCGTAAGGGGGGAGAGGAGTTAATGACCTGGATCGTCCAGACGGTCCAAGAGGTTGTCCCCAATATTCCCTTGGCTCTCGATACCTCTAATATCGCCGCCATGGAAGCCGGCCTTAAAGTTCACAAGGGCAAAGCTCTGATCAACTCCATCATGGCCCGTCCGGAGCGTATGGATGGCATGATGCCGTTGGTGAGAAAGTATGACGCCTACATGATCGGGCTGCTCTGGGGACCCGAGGGCATGCCTCGGGATGAACACGAGCGGGGGATGCTGACCGCCGAGATTTTGGCCAAGGCCGCCGAATACGACATCGCCAATGAAGATATCTGGTTCGACCCGATCGTGGCTCCGTTAAACATTCAGCAACAACAATTGGTAGCCAATCTAGAATTTATGAAAATGCTGCCGGATATGGCCCCGGGGTCATTATCCACCTGCGGCCTGTCCAATGCCAGCAACGGCGTCCCTGATGAATTGCGGCCGATCATCAACCGGACCTATATTGTCATGTTACAGCGCTATGGGATGTATTCGGCCATTGTGGACTACGCCGACGATGATTTGGCCGCGCTCACTTCCGGGCAGCGCCCCGAGGCAGTAGAAGCGATTTATAAGGCTATGGACGGCGAGCCCTTGACTATGGCGGATTATCCCCAAGACGTCCAATATTACATCAAAACCGTGCGCTGCATTATGGGCACGTCGCTGTTTTCCGACTCCTGGTTGGAAATTTAGCAACTTTCAGCTAGTGCAAACTACAAGGGAGGGTTTAGCCCTCCCTTTTTTATTGCTTTTCCCGACGCCATCGTTTGCAATATAATTAGCAGAAAAAACGCTGACTTAATTCAGGGGCCGGATCGCGCTTAATGCCATATTTACCGCTTCCTGGGGACTGCGGGCTGGGATCAAGCCGTTCAGTTTCCAGTCGACCTCCAGGCTGATCACCGGCTTGCCCAGTTTAAGAGCAATGGCCGCTTCCGAAATGGTGCCATAACTGCCGTCCACCGCAATAAGGGCGTCAGCGCTATGGGCCAGCAGGATATTCCGGGCATGACCCAGATTAGTAACGATGGAGTAAGTCAGGTAGGGATTAGCCGACCGGCGATCCGGACCGGGGAGGATCCCAATACTTACTCCGCCGGCTTCCTGAACTCCCTGGGCTGCCGCGGCCATGACCCCGGTCAGACCGCCGCAGAGCAGAATGGCACCCTGGCGGGCAATCTCCCGACCCACTTCGCAGGCCAGAGCTGCCAGTTCAGGCGTCGCCTGGCTGCCCCCGATAACGGCCACATAAGGTTTCGAAGTTTTCTCCCCCATAAAAACAAAAAAGCACAATCCGACTTCCGCGTCAATATTTTTGTATTTTGCCCTGGTCTTGACAAACTTTCAATAAAGCTTTAATTTTTAGACAATATTATGGACATCACAAAACGACCCACGACCAAGCTATATATCATTGTCGGGCTGATCGTCCTGTGCCTGTTAGTGCAGGCTTGCGCGCGGGCTCCCTACACCGGGCGTCGGCAATTACTGCTAACTTCCGAATCCCAGGAAAATGCTTTAGGGTATCGGGCCTTCGAGGATATTAGCCGCAAATATCCGCCCTGTAAAGACCCGGAGATCAATGCCTTGGTGCACAAGGTCGGGCAACGCATCGCCCAGGCCGCCGCGCGGCCGGATTTTCGCTGGGATTTTGAGGTCTTTCAGGATGACAAGATGGCTAACGCCTTTTGCCTGCCCGGAGGCAAGATCGGGATATTTACGGGGATCTTGAAATATACCAAGGATGAGGCGGGACTGGCCACGGTGATGGCTCACGAAGCCGCCCATGCCATCCTCCGTCATGCGGGGGAACGCCTGAGCCAATCATTATTGGTGCAACTAGGCGGTATCGGCCTAAATATGGCCCTGGCAGGGCAGAACCCTTATTTAGGCGACGCCATCTTACAGGCCTATGGTTTAGGCACTACTGTAGGGGTAATTTTACCCTACAGCCGGACCCAGGAATATGAAGCCGACCGGGTGGGGTTAATTCTGATGGCCAAGGCCGGTTATGAACCCGCCCAAGCCCTGGACTTCTGGCAAAGAATGCTGGCCTCCAAAGAAAAGGAAGCCCAACCGCCGCAGTTTCTCTCTACTCACCCCACGGACGCCAGCCGCATCCAAGAGATCAAACGTCTGCTCCCCGAAGCCCAGCGTTATTACCGCCCTCAGGAGGAAGCCGCGGCCAACCCACCCTCCGAACCCCGCAAAACCTTGCAACTCCGGAGGCGCACCAGTCCCCTGATCCCCTTTTCGATGCCCTGGTCCCAGCACCGCAGCTATCGGCTCCATTAAGATTCTAGACCTCAGCCGCCCTCGCGTAACCGCCGCTGGTCGCCCACCCGCACCGTCAGCTTGCAGGCATCGAAATATTCCAATAACGGAATGGTATACTTGCGGCTGGTGTTGGTTAAGTCCTTAAACTGGGGCACACTGATCTCCCCCTGGTCTTTGAGATAACCCACCAGGGTGTTTTTGAGTGCCGCCATGACCTCCTGATGGAACAACAGGCCTCCTTTGACCTTGACCAAGCGACCTTGGGCCACTAACAGATTGATTAACTCCTGGGCGCGAGACTGGTCCGTCCGGAGCACGTTCAGCGTATCTTTAATGGTCGGCGGGGTCAGACCGCCTTGCTGGTAAAGTTGCTCTAGACGCTTGAGCAGACTCTCCTGCTCTCCGGCCAGGACGATGCGATGACTGGCCTGGCGGATCAGTTCCCGATCAACTACCACCTGCCCCTGGCGTTCTAAGTCCTGCACCAGATAGTTGAACAGCCGGACATCTAAAGCGTCTGACAGTTTACGGCGGATTTCTTCTTTAGACAGACCCAGCTTGAGCGGCTGGCGGCGATGGAAATCAACCAACTGCTGCTGGATCTGGTCCTTTAATTCTTGGATGGCGGTAGCCAGGACATAGCGCTGATTCTCGACATCATAGGCGACAATTTGACCTTGCTGGCCCAGTCGGCTAAGCATCTGGGTCAGGGCTTGAGAATCTAGGCTGCTCAGTTGCGCCAGTTCCTGTCGAGATAGTCCGCTGATTCCAGCCTCTTGGAAGTAAAACCGTATCTGGTTGGCCGCAGAGCCGCTCTCCAGCCGCGCCAGTCCCTCCAGCACCGCGGGCTGCAGCCGTCGATGGGGAGGAGGATGGACATGCAAGATCTGGCCGCCCCCCAGGGTTATGACCGGGGATAAGCGCCGCACCACTAACCGATCGCCGGGTTTAACTGCCAAGGGCTGCGATAGCCGGAATTGGACATAGCCCCCCTCACCGGGCTTTAATTCTTCCTGGGAGAGGATGATTATCTGGGCTGATTGTTCGTCGGTGCCGGTATGCAGCCGGAGCCGTTGCCGGTTTTTCAGGGGCTGGGGAGCACTGGGCAGAACTTCCAGACGCGCATCCAAACGCCGGCTGGGCAACAGGGAATCGGGAGTGGCGACCACCATACCTCGCTCAATCACTGATTTTTCTAAACCTTGCAGGTTGATCGCGGTGCGCGCTCCGGCCGATGCCATTTCAACATTAACCCCATGCACCTGCAGGTTGCGCACCCGAGCGGTCAATCCCACCGGATAGATCATGGCCATTTCCCCGACCCGCAACACCCCGGAAATGGCGGTGCCAGTCACCACGGTGCCGAAGCCTTTGATGGTAAAGACTCGATCAATAGGCAGCCGAAAGATGCCGGTAGCCGGTTTGACGGCAACGCTTTGACTCAAACGGTCCAGCGTCGCCAACAATTCTTCCAGCCCGGCACAGGTAACCGCGGAAAAGCGCACGATCGGGGCCGCTTCCAGGAAGGTCCCCCGCAAAAACTCCCGGACCTCCTCCTCCACCATGGCCAGCCAGTCTTCGTCCGCCAGATCGGTTTTGGTCAGCACCACTAAGCCCTGTTTAACCTTCAGCAACTGGCAGATCTCCAGGTGTTCCCGAGTCTGGGGCATCACCCCTTCATCCGCGGCGATAATCAGGGCTACCAGGTCCATACCGGTAGCCCCGGCCACCATGTGCCGCACAAAGCGTTCGTGACCGGGCACATCGACGATTCCCAACCGTTGGCCGGAGGGCAAGGTTAAGGAGGCAAATCCTAACTCAATGGTGATGCCGCGCAGCTTCTCTTCCTTGAGACGGTCGGTATCTACCCCGGTCAAGGCCTTGATCAGCGCGGTCTTGCCATGATCAATGTGTCCGGCAGTACCCAGGATAATCTGGTTCACGCTTGGTCCTTGCTGGTAATATTTAAAGATCTATTATTATTTAGCCTAAGTTCGCAGTTGGCTCAAAAATTAAAATCTGGTCCAGTCGCAACGGTTAAGACGCGATAGTCTTCTGAAGAGACTATTTCATAATCGATGATGGCTAGACGATAATCAGCAAAAAATCTTTGTTTCCTTAATACTAGGAGATCTATTTTTTCCAGGGTCTGCTTATAATACTGAGGAGCTTTTCGGGCTGGTTCCGCCATAACCTTATCCAGAAATTCCTGCCGTCCGGCCTCAGTTAATAACGCCAAATTCCAGGCTAAGATTGCCAGGTCAATGACTTCTCTAAAGGCCATATCATCTTCCTGATCAATCTGGGCCAAGAACGGTTCCGCAAAATCCAGGATCACCTGGGACATCTTCAGATTACCCCAACGATTATTGGTTATTAAGGTCTTAGGCAGATAATCGGCCTGCTTCAGCCTCTTCGCCAATTTTGCTAGGCATTTTTTCTCCAGCCCCTTGGGCGGGGGCGGGCATGAGTGAATTTTTTTTCGGCGGATAAATATCATTTTAATTTCCCTTAATAATCACCGGTTGTTAAACGTGGTCCAAACTTTGACTACACACTAATCCCATACTGTTCCAGATGTAAATCCGGATTACTGCGCACCGTGATCTTTTTGTGGTATTGGGTTTCCAGGCCCTCCAGGGTTTGATTACCTTCATCCAACAAGACCTTGGCGATCTCGGGATGGACCTCCACCAAGATGTGCTCGCCTGGCAGTTTCCCGGCTTCGGACATGATCTCCCGCAAGATCTCGTAAGCAATGGTAATCCGGGAGCGGATAAAGCCCTTTTCATCGCAATAAGGACAGGGTTCGGTCAACAGGTGGTGGAGGCTCTCCCGGGTGCGTTGTCGGGTCATCTCAATCAGCCCCAGTTCCGACATGCGCAGCACACTGGTTTTCGCCCGATCCTTTTTCAGGGCCTCCCGCAAGGCATTGTAAACTTTCTCCCGGTTGGGTTCCTTCTCCATATCGATGAAATCAATGACGATGAGACCGCCGATACTCCGGAGCCGCAGTTGATAGGCAATCTCCTTGACCGCTTCCAGGTTGGTCTTGAGAATAGTCTCTTCCAGATTATGTTTGCCGACATAGCGCCCGGTATTGACATCGATGACCACCAGGGCTTCGGTAGGCTCGATGATGATGTAGCCCCCGGATTTAAGCCAGACCTTCTTGCCCAAAGCCCGCTGTAATTCGTGCTCAATGCCATAAAGTTCAAACAGCGGCTCCTCACCCTGGTACAATTCCACAAAATATTTCAACTGCGGATTGAAGGTTTCCAAGAACGAGGCAATCTTGTCATAGACCCCGAGATCATCGACAATCAGGTGGTCAACGTCTTTGGTGAACAGATCCCGAACCACCCGGAGGCTAATATCCAGTTCCCGGTGTAATAAGGACGGGGTGGCTGCGGTTTCCTTCTTCTTCAAAAGATTATCCCATAATTGCCAGAGGAATTCCAACTCACTGGCCAATTTTTCCAGGCTGGCGCCCCCACTGGCGGTGCGGGCGATCAGTCCACATTCCGGCGGCTTAATGGTCAACAAGACCTCTTTAAGTCGGGCCCGTTCGGCATCATCATCAATACGGCGAGAAACCCCGACATGGTTGACCGTAGGCATCAATACCAGATAATGGCCCGGCAGGGTAATATGAGAAGTAAGGCGGGCACCCTTGCCGCTTAAAGGCGGCCTGGCCACCTGGACCAGAACCTCCTGGCCTTCCTGCAGCAGATCTTCAATATGGGCGGTGGCAGAAGTTACCGGGCTATTAATTGACATCCGGATATCGTTATCGGTCTCTTTAGTCCATTCTGAAAAAAACTCATCATAACGTTCCTCGACCACATCAGCCACATAAAGAAAAGCCGAGCGCTCTAAGCCAATATCCACAAAGGCAGCCCCCATGCCGGGTAGCACTTTTAAGACCCGGCCTTTATAGACGTTACCGATCAGATGGCTGCCATGATTGCGTTCGATATAGATTTCTACCACATTGCCGTTTTCGATCAATGCCGCCCGGCTTTCAAAGGGGGATATGTTGATGACCAGTTCGTTGGCCATAGTAATCTTCCTGACTGGTTAGGATCAGTTTCTGAGCGGGTAAGCCACCGGGCCTAGGCCCAGCTTCAGGAACTTTTAAGTTTTATTAGGTGTAATTGCCGCGTGGCCTCCTCAGACAAGGCGAAAATAGCCGCAATGGCCTCGGAAGCCTTAAGATTGCCCTGCTCCCGGTGACGCAAGGTTAGTTCCAGATGTTGCTCATCTTGGAGATAAAGGGCTTCCACTAAAGGGCGAACATCAATCTGGCGGACCTGCTTGGGCTTGCGTTGGCATACCAGCCATTGCGGTTGCGCCCAGAAATTTTCCAGGGCCTCCTTAGTAAATAGCGGCTCCGGGCTGGCCACCGCATAGAAGCTTACCGCGGGCGCGGGCGGCGGTTCCTTCCGGGCCAAGCGGGCCGCGGTCAGAATCCTTAGGTTCGCCGGTAAGTTGTCATTGAGCTTCTTAATCAGGGTAGCTCCTGGAAATTCCTGGGTCAATTCCAGGTCCAGGGTTTCCCCCAGGCTTTCCACTCCTACCGGCAAGGCGCGATAAAACGACAGCCGCGGCAAGGGGTGAAAACCTTGCGAAAAATTAAGGGGAAGACCACAGCGGCGCAGGCTGCGATGGAATATATTGACCAGCTCCAGGTGGCTGAACCAGCGCG
>JAQVHY010000200.1 GCA_028695935.1 Desulfobacca sp. | reverse complement strand
GCTCAAATTGATCACATTTCAGCCCAGCTAGGACCTTCATCGGTAGATTTCCAGGCTATTTTACTTTCATTGAACTACGTTAAGCTCAACTCGTTCTCTTTGACAAATTGAATCGCTCAATTTAGGGACCCATTTTTCGCTATTCTCATCCAACTCCTTATCTTTGCTTTTTTCCATAGCCTTTTTGAAAGCTTGTACTGCTTTATTCTTCTGGCCGGTATAGGACCAGCGGGGGCATTTAAACAGAAAATTACGGTTTTGAACCTAAGCCCGCCTTTTTTCATACTCGAAATGTTCTTCCAAAACCTCAATGATATTATCCAGGGCCTCTTGCTCGGTTTCCCCCTGGAAAGTGGCCGCTGGAATTTCTTGGCATTGAACAGTATAGCCGCCGTCTTCGATGTCCGAGGTCAAGACTGCGGTAAAAAAGTGATCGTCTGCCTTAACCGTTTTTTCTTTGGAAATTGCCATCTTCCGTACTTCTCCATGCAGTTCTTCGATTAACTTTCCCAGAGCCAAGGATATTAAAAACCGGACATCTAGAAATTTACGGTTTGGATTAGATCCAAAAGGGCGAAACCGTAAATTTCTGTTCAAATGCCCCCGCTGGTCCAGCCAGTGATACATGGGCGTCAGCTTGATCTGGGTGGATTTCAGGGTGCGAAAACACCGCTCGATGACCAGCAAGCCCTTATAGCCGGAGGCTGCGTCTTCCAGGGTGATGGTGTCATCGTTGGTGATCAGCACCCATTTGCCATCAGTGCGAGCCGCTTCCCGGGCCGCCTGGCGGTTGATGGCAAGACGGTTGGTAGCCGCCTCGATCTTGACATACCGTCGATAACGGCCAGAGGCCAACAGATCAATGGCCCCGCGGGCGGTGGCTTTGAGGTCCGGATGTTTGGCCAACTCCGCTTCCAGTTCCCGGAGCACCTGCTCCCGGTGCAGCTGTTGTCGTTTGGCTTCCAGGGGATTGTAGCAGACGATGTCGCGCCGCCGTCGCTCGCCGTCGCCGACCATGACTTCTTTGGCCTGCAGATTTTCGGCAATGACTTTGAAACGCCCCGGCCTGGTCAGCACCTCCTCCTTGACCTCGGCCTGGCTGCCCAGTCGTGTTGCCAACAGATACGTACCGCAGCCCTTGGCCAGTTCCTGGCGGTTTTGCGGTGAGTTCATGCCGGCGTCGGCCACCAAGAGGGCTCGCCCCAAATTCCAGCCCCGAAGGTCTGCTTTGATCTGAGTCACGGTGCTGGCATCCGCGGTCTGCCCCGGAAAAACCCAACTGCGCACCGGCAAGCCGTCACGGGTGACAGCCAGAGCGATGACCACCTGGGGCTCCAGGCACCGTTCTGGGGACGGCCCAACCGACGCCGACCCTGGTCATCGTCCTCTGCGTCAATGGCAAAAGCCGCCGAAGAGGGCTCGCTCGTAATCGACCCGATAGCCCTGCTGTTTGATGATCTTCTGTAACGCGGCGGCAATGCCCAACCGCTCCCAGAGGGCTTCCAGGGCCAGCACCGGCCCCAGCTCCAGGGTGCGGAGCAGTTTCACGTCATCAGGCCACCGGGTCTGAGTCTGACTACTGGCAGTCTCACCGGCAGCAGAGGAGGCATCCTGAATGGCAACGCCGCAGACCCGGGCAATGGAGCGACACAAACGCACCAGACTGTCCCGTTCTACTTGATCGGCACGGCCGAAATTATGGATGATCTGGGCCAAAGGCTTCCCGGTCCTGGGGTTGCGAACATTATGGGCCAGCCGGAAGTATTCCACCTCGGTCCCATCCTGATTACGGCGTTTGGTGGATCGCAGATACATGCTTATTTTTATGTCATATACTACATTAAATTGTCAATAGTTAAATTGTTAGTCGTGTGCCTACAGGTTTGGGCCCAAATTTCTCTCAGAGGACACCTAACCCATTGAAAATACTACCTCGGCAAGTAAAAAAGACCCCTAAATATGACTACAAATTCGGAACGCAGGTATTACCGAGTGGCGGTTCCGGCGGCTGTTAGATGCCGGGTATTGGAGCCTCAAGGTGCTCCTCCATTGGTTTGCGATGGAAACCATGAAGGCTCTGGACGAACCCGAAAATAAAGTGCTCTATCTGATTACCGACGGCAGCCACAAAGACAAACGGGGCCAGAAAAATCCGGCCGCTCAAAAGGGTCGTCTGAGCGAGCACCATACCTGGTTCTTCGGCATCAAATTCGTGGTGCTCATGGTGGCCTGGGACGACTTTCGCATTCCGGTTGATTTTGAGATCGTGCGGCCCAAAGGCCATCCCGAATATCACAAGGAAAATGAGCTTTTTCGGCAGATGCTCAGCCACTTTCAACCACCTGATTGGGCCAAGGTCGTCATCGTGGTGGGTGATGCCGCCTTTGCCGCCAAAGCCAATATGAAATTCATCCAGGCCAAGGACCAAGATGATCCCCAACGGCGCTGGGGGTTCGTGTTGGCCATCGCCCGCACCTGGAATATGGCCGACGGCAAAAGTTTAAAGAACTTGGACCAGCGGGGGCATTTGAACAGAAATTTACGGTTTCGCCCTTTTGGATCTAATCCAAACCGTAAATTTCTAGATGTCCGGTTTTTAATATCCTTGGCTCTGGGAAAGTTAATCGAAGAACTGCAT
>JAQVHY010000008.1 GCA_028695935.1 Desulfobacca sp. | reverse complement strand
GTAAGCGCTTCCCAACGGTGAGCCGCTCATAATCTGCCGGGTTTGCAAAGATCAGGGGCAGAATCCCGAAGTTGATCAGATTGGCCTGATGGATACGGGCGAAACTCTTGGCCAGTTTGACCCGCACGCCCAGATAGCGGGGTGCCAGGGCCGCGTGTTCCCGGCTGGACCCCTGGCCATAATTCTCCCCGCCAATGATCGCCCCTTCGCCGGTCTCCCGCGCCCGCCGGGGAAAATCAGCATTAATCGCCGCGAACACATATTCACTGATCGCCGGGATATTACTGCGTAACGGCAAGATCTGGCTGCCCGCCGGCATGATCTGGTCCGTGGTGATATGATCCCCGACTTTTAACAGCACCTCACCGGTCCAGCTCTCCGGCAAGGGCGTCAGTTCAGGAAACGGCCGGATATTGGGTCCGCGCACAATTTCACCCGCCGACGCTTCCGGTTTAGGGGTCTGAATCTGGCGACCATTGACCAGATAACGACGGGGCGGGGCGATTCGGGGAAAATCTCCTAAACGGCGAGGGTCGGCGATCTTCCCAAAAATGGCCGCGGCTACCGCGGTCTCCGGGCTGGCCAGATAAACCTGGTCATCCTTGGTGCCGCTGCGGCCCGGAAAATTGCGCGGGAAGGTACGGATGGACACGGTACCCGTTGCCGGGGCCTGCCCCATGCCAATGCACCCCAAACACCCAGGTTGATGAATCCTGGCCCCGGCCTGGAGTAAGGTCAGCAGCCCGCCGGCCAGGGCGACATTTTCCAACACCTGTCGGGAACCAGGGTTGATTTCCAAGCTTACCTGGGGATGAACCTGTCGCCCCTGCAACGCCTGCGCCACCACCATCAGATCCCGATAGGAAGAGTTGCTGCACGACCCGATGATCACCTGGTGCACCGGCGTGCCTTCCACTTCCCGGACTTCCTTAACCTTATCCGGGGACGACGGACAGGCAATCCGGGGCGTCAGCGTCTCCAGCTCCAGGTCCAGAATCTGGCCAAAGCCCTTGGTGCCCCTAGCCCTTAAGGGCCGAAAACTCTCGGCTCGGCCCTGCAAGGCCAGAAACCGCTGAGTCTGGCGGTCGGCAGGGAACACCGAGGTAGTGACGCCCAGTTCCGCGCCCATGTTGGCGATCGTCGCCCGCTCACTGACGGTAAGATTCCCGACGCCGGGGCCGAAATATTCCATGATTTTTCCGACCCCGCCTTTCACGGTCAAGCGACGGAGCAATTCCAAAATAACATCCTTGGCGGATACCCAGGGTGGCAATTTACCGGTCAGCCGGATGCCCATGATTTCGGGCATCACCAGGTTAAACGGTTGCCCGGCCATGGCCAGGGCCACATCCAGACCCCCGGCCCCAATGGCCAGCATCCCGGCCCCGCCCGCGGTGGGGGTATGACTATCCGAGCCCAGCAGAGTCTGGCCGGGGACGCTGAACCGCTCCAGATGCACCTGGTGACAGATGCCGTTGCCCGGCGGAGAAAAGTTTATCCCATAGCGCGCCGCGATCGATTGTAAAAAGCGATGGTCATCGGCATTCTTGAAGTCCGCCTGGAGCAAGTTGTGATCCACATAGCTCACCGAGGCCTGGGTGCGCACTTGGGGCACGCCCAGGGATTCAAATTCCAGGTAGGCCAGCGTCCCGGTCGCATCCTGGGTTAGGGTCTGGTCTATCTTAAGAGCAATCTCCTCGCCCCGGAGCGCTTGTCCGGAGACCAGATGAACGGTAATGATCTGTTCCGTGACCGTAGTTGCCATATTCATCCTTAAATTCTAATCAGGTATTAAAGTTCAAATCTCCTTATCTAGATTGACAATCACCCGTCCCGTCTGTTTTCCTTGTAAAATCAAGTCAATATGGTGATCCAGGTCGGCCAGGGAAATCTCGCTAGCCAGGCGATCGAGGTGCGGCAATTTCCATTCTTGCGACAGCTTCTGCCAGATCTGCCAACGGGTGGCGGTCGGGCAATTTACCGAATCGATTCCTAACAGACTAATGCCTCTCAAAATAAAAGGATATACGGTGGTATGCAGTTCCGGGGAGGCCACATTACCGCAGCAGGTAACCGCCCCGCCATAATTGGTGGATTTCAGGGCGGTGGCCAAATAGTCGCCGCCGACCGTGTCGATGGCCCCGGCCCAGCGGCCTTTTAACAACGGTCGGCCGGAGGTATCCTGGGCCTGTTCCCGGCTGATGACCTCCTGGGCCCCCAGATCGAGCAGGTATGGTTTTTGCTCCTGTTTGCCGCTGGCGGCTACCACCCGGTAGCCGCTTTGCGCCAGGATTGAGACCGCAATACTCCCTACCCCGCCGGTCGCGCCGGTAACCAGGATATCTCCCCGGTCGGGGGTAATCCCATACTCCGTCAGCCGGAAGACGGACAGGGCCGCGGTAAAGCCCGCGGTCCCGTAGATCATGCTTTCTCGCAGGGAGAGATTATCGGGCCGTTTTACCACCCAGTGGGCCGGTACCCGAATATATTGCCCGAACCCTCCGGAGGTATTCATCCCCAGATCGTAGCCGGTGACTATCACTTCCTCTCCGGGGCGCAGGTCATCAACCACGCTGTCCACCACCACCCCGGCGGCGTCAACTCCGGGAGTGTGGGGATACTTTTTGGTCACCCCTTTATTGCCCGAGGCGGAGAGCGCATCTTTGTAGTTTAAGGAGGAGTAACTGACTTTAATTAATACCTCGCCAGCCGGCAACTCATCGAGCGATTTATTCGAGAGCTCTCTGATAAATTCATTCTCCGCGGTTTCCCGGACCACCAAGGCTTTGAAAATTTTTGGCTCCACGGCATCCTCCTGGCTTAAACAATGACCGCTTTAAAATGTCTTCCTATCATGGTTATCAAGAGTCAAAAATAGGCTTTTAAATATATCTATCCGGATTAATTAAGTCAACCGAGAGCTACCGTAAAGCCCTGCTGCAGAACTACCTTAACGAGTGTTCATCCGGAAAACCATTGTTCCCCTCCCCCCAACCCCCTCCCACCAGGGGCGGGGAAGTTTTCGGATGGAAACTAACGAGGGTGGGTTCTTAAATAGTCAATCAGGACATCGGGGCGATTACTACCGATGCCATCCAATTCCAGTTCCAGAAACGGCTTTAACAGCTCAATGGTATCGATGTTCCAGATAAACACCATCAGGCCGGCGGCCTTGGCAGTGTGGACCAATTCCCGATTAACAAAGGCAAAATTGAGGACCAGCGCCTCGGCGTCAGCGGCCCGGGCCAGGGCTACCGGATCCACCGGGTGCCCGACCAGCAACACCCCGGTCTTGATACGCGGCTCCATCTGCCTTAAGGCCTTGACCGCGGGATGCCAGAAGGAGATGGCATGGGCGTCGTCAAACAAGGCATGCTCTTGGAAAAATTGGGCCAGAGCCGGAACCGCCTCGGGCTGCTTGAGCTCGACCACCAGATGGGCCCGCCCCCGTACCAGTGCGACCATCTCTTCCAGGGCGGGGATGCGTTCGCCCTGCCCGGCATCCAGACGCCGCAGTTCTTCCCAGGTTAAATCCCGGACCCGGCCGGTGCCATTGGTAGTCCGGTCCACGGTCTCGTCATGAATAACCGCCAGCCGCCCGTCGCGGGTGAGTTGGACATCAATCTCCACGGCTTCAACGCCCATCTCCAGGGCGCGACGCACCGACCGCAGGGTATTTTCCGGTTCATAGGCCGGCGCCCCCCGATGCCCCATGATGCGCACCATCTTGACCTCCTTAGGATGATAGGTGGCTTTCATCCGGAAACTCCCCCGCCCCTGGTGGGAGGGGGCTGGGGGGAGGGGGACGTAAATTTCAACATATTGAGATGATATAATATTTTTTTCACCCCCACCCTAACCCTCTCCCCGCGAGCGGGGCAAGGGAAAATATAAGATTCCGGATGAAAACCAATTAAAATATTGACCCGGTCCGGCTTGCCCTGTCAAGCTTTTTATGAGTTTGCGGCAGATCCGAGAATTTTGATTCCCTAAATCTGACGATTATGTTTAAATTCTATAAGATATTTTCATACCTGAGTCATCCTAAATCTGGCTTGACAAAATCTAGACGGAAACATAAAATTACCAGCTTAAAGATATGGATATTTCTATACTTTTTCCTTTGATTAGCTCCTCCTGGGCAGATGTGGCGACGGCCCCCGGAACTTCGGATCTGAATATATTACCGATTATCCGGGCGGCCGGCCCCATGGTCAAGGGGGTGATGGCCGTCCTGCTGTTTTTTTCCGTAGTGTGCTGGGCCATCATTTTTGCCAAACTGGTGCTGTTGACCCGGGCCAAAAAGCAGACGCTGGAGTTTTTGGACACCTTCTGGAGTGCCAAGAATCTGTCCACCGCCTACCATGATACGCGGCACCTGCGGGCTTCGCCGGTAGCCGAGATCTACCGGCTGGGCTATATTGAATTGGGCAAGTTGCGGCAGACCAAGAATGCCACGGAAAATCCGGGTCAGGATTATCGGGGTACGGTTTCTCTGCGGGCGGGATTAGACAATGTCAGCCGCACCCTGCGCCGGGCGATCAGTGCCGAGACTACCCGACTGTCCCGATTCCTGACCTTTTTGGCCACTACCGGCAATACTGCCCCGTTTATCGGGCTGTTCGGCACGGTCTGGGGCATCATGAACGCCTTCCGGGGCATCGCCCTCAAAGGCAGCGCCACCCTGAGCATGGTCGCCCCGGGGATCGCCGAAGCCCTGATCGCCACCGCCGCGGGGTTGCTGGCCGCCATCCCGGCGGTAATTGCCTATAACTATTTTCTCAGCAAAGTAAGAGTCTTGGAAGCCGAAATGAGCAATTTTGCCGCGGATTTGCTTAATATTATTGAGCGCGATCTGCTGCGCCGGTCGCAGCCCCAGGAAGCCCCAGGCCATGCCCGCCGGGAGCTTTAACCATAATAATCGGGAGCCGGTGTCCGATATCAACGTCACCCCCTTAGTGGATGTGATGTTGGTGCTATTGATTATTTTTATGGTGACCGCGCCGATGATGACCCAAGGGTTGGATGTCAATCTCCCCCAGACCGCGGCCGGACCACTAGAAGCCAAAAAGACGCCGGTAATCATTTCGATCTCCACCCAAGGGGAAATCTATATCAATGACCGGCCGGGTTCCCTCGACACCCTGGCCGCCGATATTGCCGCGGCGGAAAAGTTGCATGGACCAGGGCCGGTCTATTTAAAGGCGGACCGCACCGTGCCCTATGGCATAGTGGTCCAGGTGATGGGCCGCCTCAAGGCCGCGGGAGTAGAAAAACTGGGCATGGTAACCGAAACGCCGCTGGACCAGCCGCAATGACAGATCTGAAGCTCAACCGGATAGACATTGAACCACAGACCCCGACAGACCGTCTGGGAATGATGCTGGTGCTATCGTTGGTCTGCCATCTGGTCCTCTTTGCCGCAGTCTTATTCATGAAGCCTATGGCCCCGACCCGGCTCGAAATAACTCCCAGTTATACGGTGGATCTGGTAAATTTGCCGCCCGCCGGTCCGAGCATTATGAGTACCAAACCTGGTACGCCGACCACCGATGGTCTAAGTGGCATGGAAATATCAGAAGCGGCACCTAAGGAGCAGAAACCAGTAGAGCATACCGAACCTCCGGCCCGGCCTGCCCCTGCCGCTCCGGAACCCCAGCGCCAGATGGCCAAAAAATCGGTGCCCGAAGCCCCTCGCCCTGCTCCGGCCAAGCCCGCGCCCCAGCCGCCGGCCCCAGTCGCCAAAAAATCCCCAGTGGCTAAACCAACTCCGGCGCCGCGCCCGGCTGCGGTCCCTGAGCCTAAGCCAGAGAAGCCGGCACCCCAGGCCCAGGTGAAGACTTCCCCACCCGCGACCCCGAAACCGGCGCTACCAAAGGCTTTGAAAAAAACTGTGGCCCGGCCCACAACAACCTCGACGCCGCCCGCTAAGTCCGTCAAGCCCAAACCGTCGCCCGCGCCCCCGGCTGCCTCACCTGCACCCCAGGCACCGGCCAAACCTGGGGCCAAGAGCGCTACGGCTACCAAAACCCAGGTGCGGGAGCCTTCACCCCCAGCCGAGAAGCCAGCCCCGGAATCGACCACCGGAGCTAAGGCTACCAAAGCTGAAGGGCAACCGTCGGCCGCCAAACCCGCGGCAGCTACTAAGGCCCAAGAAAAACAGCCCGGTGCGGGCGCATCTAGCCCCATGGGCCAGGCTGCCCGTGATCAGAGTATCCAAGAAGCGGTGCAGGGGGTCGAAAAAGGCCTGGCGGCGGCAGCCCGGGACCAAGCCCTGCGGGAGGCCGTGTCGCAGGTGGCAGCCAAATTAGAGGCCGGAAAAGTCCGGGCCCGCTGGGTCGCGCCGGGCAAGAGCGGTGGCGGCGGTTCGGGGCCGGCCCCCGGCGGGGCTCAGGGTCGCGCCACGCCCATTACTCAGGCCTATATGCAACGGGCGGCCGATCTGATCCGGGCCCAATGGCAACCTCATAGTTTACAACGCAGTAACCTGAAAGATCTGAAAACTGTGATCGTCATCCGGGTAAACGCCAATGGCACCATCGCCGCCTCCTGGTTCGAACAAGAATCCGGGGATCGGCTCTATGATCAATCGGCCATGACCGCCATCACCCGCAGCACTCCCTTACCGGCGCTGCCAGCCGGGGTGGAGCAGTTAGAAATTGGCGTCACCTTTAGCCCAGAATGGAAGGCAAGCTCTTGAAAATGAGAATCACCCCACACCTAATGGTAAAAATCGGCTTTGGCGGGCTGGGCCTGCTATTAGTTATATTCAGCGTCTTGGCAGCTCCGGCCCGGGAATATATCGATATTCGAGCTCCTTTGTCCAAAAAATATACTATTGCCGTGCCCCAGCCCCAACCTTTAGGCGTTCCTGGTGCGGCTCCGCGGTTGGGATCGGAATTGACCTCCCAGGCCAATTTCTGTCTGAAGAATTCCGGTTGGTTCACGGTCTTAGATCCCGGCACTTATGATGCCCAAGCTCCCGGCGGACTGACGCCCGATACCGCCCGGCTCCATTATTTTACCCAGATCGGCTGCCACCTGGTGATAACCAGCGGCTTTCAGACCGAGGGGCAGCAACTGCAGTTGGAAATGCGCCTCTATGATCCCGGCTCCGGGCAGATGCTGCTGGGCAAACGTTACCGGGGTCCGGCCAGTACTGCCCGCCAGATGGTCACCCAGTTTATCGAGGAGGTAATCTTCCATCTTACCGGACAACGGGGCGGGGTGCCGCGGGGCCAGATTGCCTTTATTAATGGCCGCAAAGACCTTAAAGAGTTATACGTCATTGATTTAAACAACAATAAAACTGAGCAGTTAACCAGGCTTAGAACCATTACCCTGACCCCGGCCTGGTCGTCGGATGGCCAGGAGCTCATTTTCTGTTCTTATCGCCGTGGCTTTCCGGCCCTGTACGCGGTTCGGGGCGCGACCAAGGCCGTGCGCCAGCTAAAATCTAATGGCACCTTGAATATCACCCCGGCCTGGGGGCCGGGAAATCTGATCGCGGCTACTTTGAACAAGGATGGCAACCAGGAAATCTACCTGCTCAATGCCCAGGGAGTCATCAAGGAGCGCTTGACCACCAGTCCGACTATTGACCTATCCCCCAGCTTTTCGCCGGATGGCCGTCAGATCGCCTTTGTCTCCAACCGCGGGGGCAATCCGCAGATCTATGTGATGTCCGTCCAGGGCGGTCAGCCCCGACGTCTGACTTTTTCCGGGGCCTACAATGTGTCCCCGGCCTGGTCGCCTAAGGGCGATCAGATTGCCTATGCCAGCCGCCAGGGCGGTCAATTTCAGATCTTTACTATATCAGCCCAGGGCGGGGGCGCGAAACAAGTAACTCAAGAGGGCAATAACGAAAGCCCCACCTGGTCACCGGACGGCAACTTTATCGCCTGTAGCTCCACCCGGGGCGATCAGACCGCCATCTATCTGGTCAATGTGGCCCGGAGCAGCATGACCCGGCTGACCACTATGCCGGGGCAACAGACCCAACCGGCCTGGTCCCCGAAGTAGTTTTCGGTTTTCGGTTTGCGGTTTGCTGTAAAAAAATTTTTGTTGTTTTTATAATTTAACAATAATTTAAACTGCGAGCGCGGTTATGATAAAGAATAGCTATTTAGGTTGGTGGTTAAGTGTCTTTCTTTGCGGGTTAATCTTGGTAGGTGGCGGTTGTGCGAAAAAGACGGTAGTTCAGCCCCAAACCGCAACCGAAGGCGAAGAAATCGGCGGGATTCAGGAAGAGGAACTGGAGGGCGCGGCCCAACGCCAGGGCCGCAGTCGGCGCGGCATCACGGCCCGGGCCCAGGCTTATGGCCCGGAAGGGATTGCCTTTGAAAGCGAAGACCTGTATTTTGAGTATGACCAATATACTCTGACCCCCGAGTCACAGGAGCTGTTAAAAAAGAAAGCCGGGTTCCTCCGTAAACATCCCGAAGTAATGGTGACCATCGAAGGCCACTGTGACGAACGGGGCAGCAGTGATTATAATCTAGGCTTGGGGGAACGACGGGCGGATAGCGCCAGAAGCTATTTAATTAACCTGGGCATTGCCCCCAATCGCCTGGCCACCGTTAGTTATGGCGAGGAACAGCCGGTGGATCCGGGCCATGATGAAAGCGCCTATGCCCGTAACCGTCGGGCCCATCTGGTTATTGGCGCTCCAGAAGATTAATTGGTCTTTGGGGGGTCTGGAGGGCTAATTAGTTTTAATCCGTAAACTCCCCCGCCCTTGCTGGGAGGGGGTTTGGGGGAGGGGGCATAAATCTCAACGTATTGAGATAATAAGATATTTTTCACCCCCACCCTGCCCTTCCCCATCAAGGGGGAGGAAGACAATGGGTTTTCGGATGTATCCTGACTGGTCTATTGAGGTCTGGAGGGTTAATTATTGCTGCCCTAAAATTGTCCGTAATAAGGCGCGTCCTACGCGCCCAAAAGGGGCTAATTCCCCAGCCGAATCTGGGAACGCAATCATCGGTGAGAATTTGTTTTGCTAATAAAAACTTTGTGTTGTCCATGACGCCTCATTGGTACCTATTCTGCCCCCGCCAAGTTTGGGAAATAAGGGCACCATTTTGAACTTATTGGAAAATAACCTGGCTTCTTTGAACCCCCGGCTTTAGTCAGCGTCGGCCCCGGTGGCCAACCCGGGCCACCAGAGTTTTTACAATTGGATCACCCTTGAGCCATAATTAAACTATGGCAAGCAGCTCTATTCAATATCAGTTTTTATAGAATACCCAAAAGTGGACTAGTCCTGGGATTCGCAACAGATCAAGATTAATGTTATATTTAAAGTTAACCACGGACCAAGCCTAGGGGGACCTATGCCAAAAATTAGGCGGAACCGCAAGTATTGGTGGCTTTTGGGGTTTTGCGCCCTGCTTCTGAGTGCCTGCGACCCTTTCCTTTATGGGGGACGCATGGGCTCAACTAATACCCATGGGGCAGCGTCTGAAACTGCAACCTCACCGACCCCAAAGGTGGCCTCGACCCCGATGGAGACGGCCGCGGCTCCCAGTCCGGCCTCTGAAAAATTGGCCGAACTAAGTAGCAAAATTGATGAATTACAGGCTAGATTGCAGATGTTGGAAGGCCAACTAGAGGAAAACCGTTATCAACTAAAGCAGATGCAAGAGGCCCGGGCTCAGAAGCCGGATATACCACCCGCAACACCAGCTAAGGTCGAAACCGCATCACCCCCGGTCTCAGAGCCGGAGGAAACTGAGGAGCGCCAAACCGCGGCTCCCGCTCCGGCGCCTGTCGCGGCCCCGGCATCTCCCGTAGCTCCGACGCCCTCACCGCCGGCTGCGGCCCCGGCTAGCCCGGAGACAGCCCCCACTCCCCCGAAAGCCGCCCAAGCACCGACCGCCCCGGCTAAACCCGAGAACATCAAAGTTTATCAAGAAGGTCTGGAGCTGTTTAACAAGAAATCGTATAAAGCGGCCCGGCAGAAATTCAACCAGTATCTCACTGACTACCCCAAAGGCTCTAAGGCCTTGGAAGCCCGCTATCACCTGGCGGACACCTTTTACCTGGAGCGGCAATTGGATGAGGCCATCGTGGAATTCAACAAGGTCGTTGATCAGTATCCCAAAAGCGTATTGGCCCCGCCCGCCCTCTTGAAACAAGCCCTGGCCTTCAAGGCCCAGGGTAAGACCAAGGTCTATAACCTGATCCTGGAAAAGATCGTCGCGGACTATCCGCAGAGTGCCGCGGCCCAGCAGGCCCGCGGCTTGATGACAGCCAAGTCGGCCGCTTCGGGTAGCCCCCCGGCTAAGATAAAAGGAAATTAAACCGTGCTTAATTTAATGCGTAAGTACGCCCGCTCCTGGTTCATTGTCCTGGCGGTGGGCATCATCGTGGTGGTCTTCGTCTTCTGGGGCATTGGCGGCTTCCGGTCGGCCGCGTTCCAACAAGTCGCCACGGTCAATGGGACGCCGATCCACCTTTCGGTTTATATGAAGACTTACAATGTGCTATTAAGATTATACCGCGACAAATTAGGTGATGAGGCCGATGAGGAACTGATAAAATCACTTAACCTCAAAGAACAGGCCCTGGGCCGTC
Source organism: Desulfobacca sp. (assembly GCA_028695935.1). GTDB lineage: Bacteria > Desulfobacterota > Desulfobaccia > Desulfobaccales > Desulfobaccaceae > Desulfobacca_B. Next base: position 33,995 of record JAQVHY010000008.1, on the reverse strand, counting down.
TGATCGAAGAGATCCTGATCGTACAAGCCGCGTCGCGACTGGGAATTATGGTTACCACCACGGAATTGCAGGACCATATCAAACAATACCCCGCGTTTCAGGATGAACAGGGCTTTAACCACCAGCGCTATCTGGCCATTCTGGCCCGGAACCGGCTTTCCCCGGCTGATTTTGAAGCCCGGGAACGCCAGGGTCTGCTGATCAAAAAGACCGTCCAACTGATTACCTCGTTTGCCAAGGTTTCGGAGGCCGAGCTCCAAGAATTATTTCGCCTGGAGCGCGAGGCCGTGAAGGTTGATTACTTAGTAGTCTCTCCAGAGCGATATCTGGCCGAGCAAAAGGTCTCGGAGGCCGAAGTCGCGGACTATTATAAAGCCCACCAGGACGACTTCCGGCAGCCCGATCGGGTCCGGGTCCGTTATCTATTTCTGCCTGATAGCCATTATGTGGATCGAGTCAAAGTTACTCCCGAAGAACTGGAGTCCTTCTATCAAGATCATCAGGACGAATATGCCCGCCCGAAAACCATCCGGGTAAGGCAATTGCTGTTGGCGGAACCGAAAGGAGCCTCAAAACCTGAGCTGCAGCGTATAAAAAAACAGGCCGAGGAGATTCTGAGTCGGGCCCAGGCCGGAGAAGACTTTGCCCAACTGGTCCAGACTTACTCTCAAGATCAGGCCAGTCGCGACCAGGACGGTGACCTGGGCTATGTCAGCCGCGGGCAGAATCTGCCCGCATGGGAAAAAGTGGCGTTTTCCCTCCCGGCAGGACAGGTCGGCCTGGCTCGTACCCCCAAAGGCTACTATATCCTTCGGGTGGAGGAAATTAAAGAGCAGGAAGTGACACCTCTTAAGCAGGTGCGCGCCCAGGTCGAAACCCGCTTTAAGGAACAGCAGGCCCGCGGTTTGGCCCAGGAAGCCGCGCAACAGCTTAAAGCGGAACTGGCCACCGCGACCATGACCGAAGTAGCCCAAAAACACCAATTGCAGCTTCAAGAAACCCCATTCCTGGCTCTACCGGACCCGGTTCCGGGTCTGGGGAGCTATCCGCAGTTCAACCAGACGGCCTTAAACCTGAAACCAAGAGAAATCAGTAAAATTATCCCCTTGACTAAGGGCCTGGTAATTCTACAGCCCCTAGAGCGCCAAGAGAGTCACATCCCACCTCTGAACCAGATTGCCGATCAGGTACGCCAGGCCGTCAAGCAGCAGCAAGCCGCAGCTCAGGCCGAAAAGGCGGCCCAGAGTTTGCTGGCCCGTCTCCAAGAAGGCGAGTCTTTGGGTAAAGTCGCGGCCCAGGCCGGCTTGCCGCTGCATAACAGTGGTTTCTTTACCCGAGCCCAGGGGTTTCCGGGCCTGCGGCAGGCGGAAGATTTGTCCCTGGCGGCCTTCCAGCTCTCTCACGAGCATCCCTATGTCAAGAAACCCATCACCTGGAAGGGACAATACTATTTGTTGGCCTTTAAGGCGCAGCGGGCACCCAGTACCGAGGAATTTCAAAAAGTCCGGGATCAGCTTTATCGTTCCGTCCTGGAACATAAACGGCAATTGTTGTTCGCCCAGTGGCTGGCGGCTGAACGACAGCGGGCGAACATTAAGATCTACGAATTGCCCTCATAATCCCGCCGCCCTGGAAATTTCGGCCAGGTTCGGCAACATCCAAGAATCCTTAACTAGCAAGGAGGTCCACAATGGCAAAGGTCGCGATTAATGGTATGGGTAGAATTGGCCGGGCAGCTTTAAAGATCATCCTGGAGACCCCGGAATTAGAGTTAATGGCCGTCAATGATCTGATGCCCTTGGATAACCTGGTGTACCTGCTTAAGTACGACACGGTTTACGGCCGTTATGACCAAAAAGTCGAGAGCGACGGCAATCATTTGGTCGTAGCAGGGAAAAAATACCAATTTTTCAGCGAAAAAGACCCGACTCAACTCCCCTGGAAAGATCTGGGGATTGATATCGTCTTTGAATGCACCGGCGTCTTTACCGACCGGGATGGTCTGGCCAAACATGTGCAGGCCGGCGCCCGCTATATCATCCTCTCTGCCCCTCCCAAAGGTCCGGATGTCTGTGTCATCGTTCCCGGCGTCTGCACCCCGGAAGAGTCCGCCCATGTGATCTCCTGTGCCAGTTGCACCACCAACTGTATCTCCCCGGTGGTGGAGGTTATGTGGAGAAGAATCGGGGTCAAAAAGGCCATCATGACCACCATTCATGCCTATACCGCTACCCAGGCGATTGTTGACGGTCCCAATCGCCATTTTAACCGGGGGCGGGCCGGAGCCGCTAATTTTGTGCCCACCACCACCGGCGCGGCCAAGGCCACGGCCATTACCCTGCCCCAATTTAAGGGCAAATTTGATGGGGTGGCGGTACGCGGTCCGGTCGCCTGCGGGTCGCTGGCGGACATTGTCTTTATGACCGAAAGGCCGACCACGGTAGATGAGGTCAATCGCATCTTTAAAGAGGAATCCCAGAGCGCCCGCTATCAAGATATCCTGGGCGTAGCCGAAGATCCCATTGTTTCTTCTGATATCATCAAGGACCCGCACGCCTCCATAGTGGACCTGAACATGACCCAGGTGGTGGACGGTGACCTGGTTAAGGTCATGAGCTGGTACGACAATGAATGGGGTTATACCAATCAGATGGTCCGGGAAGCGGTGCGTTTTTCTAAAGAGTGCGGACTGGCTTAATCACCCCCGCTCCCAATGGAAAAGCTGGATCGGCACCCACCCCCATCACTTAAAATCTTGCATCCTTCAGCACCAGGAGGGGACGGTAGCGGGTGGCGCGGTTAATTCAAACTCAACTTGACCTCGAGAAACCAAGTCAGGCCAGATATCATGGATAACCACAATATTAGTCCGGAAGAGGCCCAGAGGATTTCAGTTGCTGAACTGATGCAAAAACTAGCGGCGACCGTTGATGGTCTATCATCCGCAGAGGCCAGCAAACGCCGGGGAGCATATGGCCCCAATGAACTGGCCGAAAAAAAGGCCAGTCCCCTCGTCAAATTTTTGAGTTATTTCTGGGGGCCCATACCCTGGATGATCGAGGCCGCGGCGATTTTATCGCTGATTGTGCGCGATTGGGATGATTTTACCATCATCATGCTACTCTTGGTCTTCAATGCCTCCATCGGCTTCTGGCAGGAATTTAAGGCCGCCAATGCCCTGGAGGCTTTGAAGAAACAATTAGCCCTCAACGCTCGGGTGCGCCGGGACGGCCAATGGACCGATATCGCTGCCCGCGAGCTGGTCCCGGGTGATATTATCCGCCTGCGACTGGGGGACGTCATCCCGGCCGATGTCAAGCTCCTGGAGGGCGACTTCCTGAGCGTCGATCAATCGGCGCTGACCGGCGAATCCTTACCGGTCAACCTCAAGGTCGGGGATCTGGCTTATTCGGGCTCGGTGGCCAAGCAAGGCGAAATGCTGGCCCTGGTAACCGGCACCGGCCCTAACACCTTTTTTGGCCGCACCGCCAGTCTGGTCCAGGCCGCCGGGGCACCCTCGCATTTCCAGAAAGCCGTCCTGCAAATCGGGGATTATCTGATCTACATCAGCCTGGGATTGGTCGCGGTGCTGATGCTGGTCCAGTTGGAGCGGGGTGCCCCCTTCCTGGAACTGATCCAATTTGCCCTGATTCTCACCGTGGCCTCCATCCCCGTGGCCATGCCCGCGGTGCTCTCGGTGACCATGGCGGTCGGGGCCATGGCCTTATCAAAAATGAGGGCGGTGGTTTCACGGCTGGAGTCCATTGAAGAAATGGCCGGGATCGACATTCTATGCTCGGATAAGACCGGCACCCTGACCCAGAATCGCCTTAGCCTGGGAGACTGTGTCCTCTTTGGCGCTACCGATGAGCAGGAACTGATCTTTTATGGCTCCTTGGCTTCTAAAGCAGAAGATCAGGATCCTATCGACCTGGCGGTTATCGCCGGACTTCAAGACAGGTCTGTATTAGACAACTACACTCAGACCAAATTCGTCCCCTTCGATCCGATCCACAAACGCACCGAAAGCCTTATCAAGGATGCTCAGAACCAGACCCTCAAGGTGACCAAAGGCGCGCCGCAGGTGATCATCGGCCTCTGTCAGATGGCCCCGGATGACATCACCCGGGCCCAACAGGTAGTAGTCGACCTGGCGGTCAAGGGTTACCGGACCTTAGGGGTAGCCTGTGCTCGGGATGAGGGTCCCTGGCAATTTATGGGCATCCTGTCGCTGTTTGACCCGCCGCGCGAGGATTCGGCCGCGACCATTGCCAATGCCAAAAACCATGGAATCAAGATCAAGATGGTCACTGGCGACAATGTCGCGATTGGCCGGGAGGTCAGCCAGCAGTTGGGATTAGGCGGCAATATTCAGCCCGCCGACCAAATTTTCCAGGAAGGGGTGGATGTGGCCCACCTGAGTCCGGAAGCGGAGCGGGAAATCGAACAGGCCGACGGTTATGCTCAGGTCTTTCCAGAACATAAATACGGCATTGTCAAGGCGCTGCAGGCGGCCGGACATATCGTCGGCATGACCGGGGATGGCGTCAACGACGCGCCGGCCATTAAACAGGCCGACGTCGGCATTGCCGTGAGCGGCGCTACGGACGCGGCCCGGGCCGCCGCCGCCCTGGTCCTGACCGCGCCCGGTCTGTCGGTGATCGTCAAGGCGGTGGAGGAAGCCCGCCAGATCTTTGAACGCATGAACAGTTACGCCATCTACCGCATCATCGAAACCATCCGCATCATGTTTTTTGTGGTACTGGCGATGCTGGTCTACAATTTTTACCCGATCACCGCGATTATGATCATCCTGTTGGCCTTCTTCAACGATGTCCCGATCATGACCATTGCCTCGGATAACACCTTGATCGACCCCCAACCGGTGAGTTGGAATATGCACCGGGTGCTCACCGTGGCCACGGTCTTGGGATTGATCGGGGTGATTGAAACCTTCGGTCTGCTGCTCATCGCCAAGTCCTGGCTGCTCCTTGATATTGCCCAGATTCAGACCTTTATCTTCCTGAAACTGGCAGTGGCCGGCCACTTAACGCTGTTTGTGGCCCGCACTCCGCGCATGTTTCTGTCCAAACCCTATCCTTCGGCTACGCTGTTGTGGTCGGCGATTATCACCAAGCTGGCCGCCACCCTGTTCGTAGTCTATCCCATCGGACTGATGGCGCCGATCAATTGGAGTCAGGTAGGGCTGGTCTGGGGATATTGTATTGTCTGGATTTTCCTTGAGGACCTGGCCAAAGTGACGGTTTATCGTCATCTCCGGCTAACCGGAACCCGTCATCGGCATTTCCTTCAGCTCGCCAAACAAAGAGTTACCCACTATTCGCATTGGAGATGATTTCTTTAGGTCATCAGGCTAAAAAATCTCTGGTGAGGATCAGAACTGGGTTATAAAAAACTGTGGGGATTATCTGAGTGAGGAGAGTTTAACTACGAGGATACTGAAATGATTGATAATATCATTAATTTACTGTTAAGCGCCTATGTTCAAGTGGTCCTGCTATTCCTGCTGCTGGCTTATTTTTTCGGCCATCGTCATGATCCCCGTCATGTGGCCTCCAAGCTTGGTTTAATACGCACCATTGTAATGTTATTGCTGTTTATCTATTTTCTCTGGAACTGGTCCAGCGAAATCCCGCCCTCGCTGCGCAATACCAGCGTGCTGGGGATGTTTCTGATCAACCTGTTTCTGATTAAAAACGTAATTCTGGGGCGGCTGGAGCGCCCTTATCGCGATGCCCTGGAGACTTATGGGCAGGCGCCGGAGCAGCAGGGAAATCTCGACCAGATCTGGCGAACCGGAAAACGATTTTATTATTTCCGTTATTTTTTTACCTCGCTGTTCAGCGGCGGCTCTCCCCAGCGCTTTCTGCACGGCCTCGCCACCGAGCGGATAAACCAAGACATTAAGGACATCTTTACCCGCTCCGGGAAGGCCAAACAGTTAATTTCTTGTAAAACTCTGGTGGCCTTTTTGAAAGACCGTCTGGCCACCGATCAGGTGTTGCCGGCAGAGCTTAAAAGTTCGATCCACCAGTCCATCAGCCAGCTCAGCGAACATGCCTGGATTGCCGACCAGCTGAATGAATTCCTGGACACCGCCATCGAAGCCCCGGAAAAATTGCATCAGTTTGGTTGATTAGCATTAGATCGGTAGTTTTTATAAAATCGATAAGTAAAATGGCGGTAGTTTACCCCGCAGTGCGAGTCGCCACCCACCGGGCCCTGGCCGCCCGGGAACAGCTAGTGCAGACCTACCCGGAGTGGGAAGCTTGGCGGGAGCAGGCCCGGACTATAAAGGCCGAGGTCATCGCCCATCTGGATGATTACCTGGAGCAATTGACGCGCCAGGTCCAAAGCTGGGGGGGCGAGGTGATCTATGCCCGGGATGCGGCCCAGGCGCGGCGGCTAATCTTAGAAGTCGCAGGGCGCCACCAGGTTAACAAGGTGGTCAAAGCCAAATCGATGACTACCGAAGAAATCGGTCTTAATTCCGCCCTGGAGTCGGCCGGGCTGTCGGTGACCGAAACCGATCTGGGCGAATTTATCGTCCAACTGGCCGGGGAGCGCCCTGGTCATCTTACCGCCCCGGCCCTGCACCTCAACCGGGAGCAGATCGCCGACCTGTTTCACGCCCGCCTGGGGGTGCCGCGCCAGACCGATCCGGCCCTCCTCAGCCGTCAGGGCGCGGCGGTTCTGCGATCCAGCTTTGGGGACGCCCAGATGGGGATTACCGGGGTCAATTTTGCCGCCGCGGCCCGCGGCACCCTGGTGATGATAGAAAACGAAGGCAACCTGCGGCTCACGGCCACTGTCCCCCCGGTGCACCTGGCGCTGATGGGGATTGAAAAGATAATTCCCAGCCTTGCCGATCTCGAGGTCTTGCTGCGCCTGTTACCGGCCAGCGCCACCGGCCAACGCTTGACCGCGTATGTTAATTTTATCCACGGCCTTAAAAATCAGGGATCAGCTCCTCAGGCCTTTTATCTGGTGCTGTTGGATAATGGCCGGCGGCGGCTGGCCGCGCACCCGCAAGCACGAGAGGCGCTTTACTGCCTGCGTTGCGGGGCCTGCCTGAATATTTGCCCGATTTTTCAACTCGGCGGCGGCCATCTTTATGGCCAAGTCTATCCCGGCGCCATCGGTATCCTGTTGGCGCCGTTTTTGGGTAACGGCGCTGATCTAGCCGACCTGTGCAGTCAATGCGGGGCCTGTAGTCTGATCTGCCCGGTAAAAATCGACCTGGCCAACCAGATCACGCGATTGCGCTCCCAGAGTGTCCGGCATCAAGCCCTGCGCCTCTTGGTGCGGGCTACTGCGGCGATCATGGCCCGGCCCCGTCTGTATCGCAGTCTGGAACCCGGGTTGCGGTTGGTCAGGAACCATCTGCCTACTTCTTTGCAAAGCTATCTGTGGGGCTCGGGACGGCGGTTGCCCGAATTCGCTCCCAAGAGTTATCATCGATCGATGGAAGAAAGAAAAAATTAGTTCTTAATGTCTGCTTTGACTTGGTCTTGATAGAGTGCGAAGAGGCTCAATAATTTTTAATCCGGCTATGGACTTTGAACTACTTCTAATCCGGCTAGCCGAAGCCCAGGCTCATGGGCGGGAAATTATCGGGCTGGAGCAGTTGGCCCAGGCCCTGGCTGAACGCGCCAATCAACCATTGGTTTTAGAGGATCATCCCTGGTTGCAGAAGGTCGCACCCCGCTTAGCGGCCCAGGGCGTCACCGACTTTAACTTCCTGTCGGAGATGCCTCCCGATCAGGCCGGGATGGCACAAATTAATACCCTAGTCACGGTCGCGGCCGGGGCCATCCCGGAGACCGGCAGCCTAATCATCACCGCCCAATCACCTTTGGCTTTTCGACTATCCGGGTGCCCTCGCCAACATATCATCATCGTCCCCCAAGAGCGGGCCGGGCTGACTCTGGCCCAGGCCTTAGAGTTGACCGCCCAGGAGCCCTCGGGGCTGGTCAGTTGGCTTACCGGCCCCAGCCGGACCGCGGATATCGAAAAAACCCTGGTCCTGGGTGCCCAGGGCGCCGAAAGCCTGGAGGTGCTAATCTATTGTCCGGAGTCCTGATGGAAAGAGTTCCCTTCCCCGAAATCGAGGCGCGCGTGGCTCACCTGCAGCGCCAGTTAGTAAAGCATAATCTCGACCTGGCGCTGATCGGCCAAAATACCGACCTGTTTTATTATACCGGCACGGTGGTGGACGGTTTTCTGGCCGTGCCGGCCCAGGACCAGCCGCAGTTGCTGGTGCGGCGGCCTTGCCAGCGCCTCGCTACCGAAGGCTCGGTGTGGCCGGTAAAGCATTTTAAAAATTTTAAGGACCTTCGCCACTTATTGGATAAAATCGGCCTTCCGCGGCAAGCCCGCGTGGGTCTGGAGCTTGATGTATTGCCTGCGGCCCTGTACTTGAAGCTGGGCCAGCAGGTTTTCCCGTCCCACCCGATTAAGGATTTATCAACCATCATCCGTTACCAGCGAATGGTCAAAAGTGCCTATGAAATCGAGCAATTGCGGCGGGCTGCAGCCCTCTTGGACCAGGCTTTGCAGGTTGCTGTCGAACTGCTCAAACCGGGGATGACGGAATTGGAGTTAGATGCCGAGGTGATCTATCATTTGCGGCGCTTAGGTGATCAAGGTCAGGCGCGCCTCCGGCGCTGGAATCTGGAACTGTTTTTCGGCCATGTACTCTCCGGCACCTCGGGGCTAAAGGCGGCCTATACGGACACGCCCAGCGGCGGCTCCGGGGTCAGTCCGGCCTTCCCGCAAGGGGCGAGCTCCAAGCCCTTGGTACCAGGGGAGCCGATCAGCATTGACTTTCTGGCCTGCGTCAATGGCTATATCATCGATCAGACCCGGATGTATGCCCTGGGCTGGCTGCCGGATGAGGCCTGGGAAGCCTTTGCCGTGGTCGAGGACCTGTACCGGATGTTTGCCGCCGAGGCCTGTCCGGGGGTGATGCCGGGAGACCTTTATCATCGTCTCTGGCAAGCAGTGCAGGCTCAGGGCCGCCAAGATTATTTCATGGGGATCGGCCAGGATCGGGTACGCTTCATCGGCCATGGGGTAGGACTGGAGGCCGACGAATTCCCCTTGCTCAGCGCCCATTTTCCCCATGCCTTGGAAACTGATATGGTAATGGCCTTTGAGCCTAAATTTTTTCTGCCAAAGATCGGCATGATCGGCCAGGAAGATACCGGCCGGATTACACCGAACGGCATAGAATGGCTCACCATTACCCCCAAAGGCATATTGGTTAAGCAAATTTAAGCAGGACCATGACGCTCAGGTTAATTGGTAAGCCTGGTGAACCTGCTAATTTTACCTAAATTGGCTCAAATTTCCAGACCGGGACCGATCAGCGGTAGGATCTTGTCAACCTGGAAAAAGACCAGGAAGCGGGGGCCGTCCTGATCACGGGCTGGGCTAGGACTCCGCCGGCGCAAGGAATAGAGCAAATCGCTGTCTTGCTCTTCGCGGATCTTGGTCAGATGCAATCTTTTCCCCTTATATCCCGGACCGTTTTCCATGAATAGATAGGCGGCATGAGGATTGGCCTGCAAGTTACTAAGGGTCAGGCGATGCGGCATAATGAAGGCAATGGTTTGGTCGTCCATGATATGTGGTTTGGCAAACATGGCCAGATTTACCCGCCCCTCAGCGTCGGCAGTGGCCAAAATCCCATGGCCCGCCGCATTATCAAAATATTCTTTCAACTCCATAGTTACCTCCAACTGTTCTACAAGTATTTTATATCCAAGAATTTGAACTACCTGTATTTTAACCGATTACGGCATAGGACCAGATGTTTTTAAGTGGGTTCATTCCTGGTCCGGGAACAGACTCCGATACTTCCCATAGCCCGCCTTTTCCAATTCCTCTTGAGGAATGAAGCGCAGCGCGGCCGAATTGATGCAATATCTCCTTCCGGTAGGCGGCGGCCCGTCGGGAAAGACATGACCTAAATGGGAATCCCCATGTTTGCTGCGCACTTCGGTGCGGACCGGCAATAGACGCCGGTCAGACTTCTCCATGATGTTTTCCGGCTCCAAGGGCTTGGTAAAACTGGGCCAGCCGGTCCCCGAATCAAATTTGTCCAGAGAACTGAAGAGCGGTTCGCCGGAAACCACATCTACATAGATACCCGGTCGCTTATTATCCCAAAATTCATTCTGAAAGGGCGGTTCCGTGCCCTCCTGCTGGGTCACCTGATATTGTAAGGGAGTCAGCCGCTGACGCAGAACGTCATCGCTTGGTCTAGTGTAGGCTGGATTACCCGCCTGTTTAATCCCCGGTTTTTCCGTCGGACCCCAAACCTTTTGCAGGAACTGATCACGCCCCGAGTGCTGGCGGTAATATTGGTAACGCTGCGGCTGGGTTTGATGATAATCCTGATGGTAGGCTTCGGCCGGATAAAATCTGGTAAATTCGACAATTTCGGTGACAATCGGCTGCGAAAACCGGCCGGACCGGGCCAGGGCCTGTTTCGACTCCTCCGCCAGGCGCCGTTGCTCCGCATCATGGTAAAAAATGGCCGTGCGATATTGCGCCCCGCGATCCACGAATTGACCACCCGGGTCAGTAGGATCGATATGCCGCCAGAAGATCTCTAATAATTCTTGATAGGAGATTTTTCCCGGATCGTAGCGCACCTGGATGGCTTCAACATGCCCCGTGCTTCCGGTTACAACCTCCTCATAGGTAGGGTTCTCCCGGTTACCGCCGGTATAGCCGGAAGTCACTGCCTGCACTCCATCAACTTTCTTAAAGTCAGCCTCTAAACACCAGAAGCAGCCGCCGGCAAAGGTCGCCAGATGCTCGGATTGGGAAGTCATCTTCTCACCTCGTGTTAGCTGGTCGGGAGGGCATTTCTGAAAACTATAAGCTTCTGGGGCACATACCCCTAAGCATAATAGCATTACGATAATTTGCCTGATTAGCACAACCCCCCCCTGGCTTATCTTGGGGACCGAAGGAAAAGCTATCCTCACGCTTACCCTGATCACACATCGTTATTAAACGATAATATTTATTGGTTAAAAATCAAGGTTTAGGAATGGTTAAAATTTGCGGATCAGCGCCGCGGCAAAGAAGCCGTCCAGGTCGTCCCGCTCTGGCAGGCTCCGGAAGTATCCGGAGGGTTCCAGCAGGTGACGGGCGGCCTCCGGCAGGGCGGTAGGATCATGGTGAAGGCGAAATTGAGGTTCAGCCGTTAAAAAAGCCTCTACCACGTCTTCGTTTTCCTCTGGTTCGGTGGAACAGGTAATGTAAAGCAGCAGACCGCCGGGCCGCAGAAAAGGCGCGGCCTGCCGCAGCATGGTCAACTGGCGGGCGGCATAGCGGGGAAAATCAGCTTCGGACCGCCACCACCGTAATTCCGGGTGCCGCCGGATGGTGCCCAGACCCGAGCATGGGACATCAATCAGTATGCGCTCAAAACCAGGGGAAGCTCGGATCGGTAAAGGCCGGGTGGCATCCACGACCAGGGCGCGGGGTTCTATTAGCCCCATGCGGGCCAGAAGCCGACGCAGTTCCACCAAGCGCCAGTGGCTTAAATCCAGGACGGTCAGATTTCCCTTGGACCCTAGTAGAGAGGCTAGCTGGCTGCTCTTGCCTCCCCGGCCGGCGGCGATCTCCAGCACCCGTTGCCCCGGCTCCACCTGGATCAGGTAGGTAACCAGTTGGGCCGCCTCATCCTGGAACAGCCATAAACCCTGGTTATAGGACTCCAGGCTCATCGGGGGCTGCTTCAGGGCCTGGATGGTTAGACCGAGAGGAGAAAATCGGCATGGCTGAGCGTCCACCCCTTCCTGAGCCAGTACCCGCTGCAACCGGGATGGGCTGATCTTGGTGGTATTAACTCGTATGGTGAGCGGCGGGATGCGGTTATTGGCCTGGCAACGTTGACCGGCCCCGGCCTCCCCCAACCGCGTGAGCCAGCGGGCGGCCAGCCAGGGGGGGTGGGAGGTAGCCACCGCCAGCGCTAAGACCGGATCGGCAGACGGCTCCGGCAAAGGGATGCCGCGGCCGATCTCGGCCAGTCGTCTTAAGGTGGCGTTTAAAAAAGCTATCAGCGCCGGGGGCAGATGTCGCCGCTTGGCCAGTCGGATGGCTTCATTGACCGCCGCGGGCGCCGGGATGCGCTCCAAAAACAGCAACTGGTAGGTGGTTAAGCGCAGCAGATTTAAGACCAGGGGATGTAGCTTTTTCAGGGGTAGTCGTGATACCTGGCTGATAACGTAATCGAGGCGCAACTGCCAGCGCAGGACGCCCTGGACCAGTTCCAATAATAAGGCACGGTCCGGCCGTGACAGGGAAGATTGCTGCTCTAAAATTTGGTGGATCAGACTCTCAGGGGAACGGCGGCGTGGGGCCGCGCTCTCCAGCACCTTCAGAGCCAGGGCCCGGGGGGAATCAATGAGTCTGACTTTGCCACCTCGCTTCCGAGGCGGGTGCAGCCACTGGTTGAGCTTCCGGTTGAGCCTCAGGTTGGACGTTTAAAAAGACTTTTACTGCTTCTTCGACTCTGTCCAGATCAACCTGAGTGTCATAACAAGGTCCATGGGGGCGTTTATTGGTAATCCCATAAACCGGCAGGGGATAGGAATCCTGGATACCGCTGGTAAGATCCCGTTCGCAGGCCACGGCAATAATTACCTGGGGCCGCTTTTCAATAACGATGCGGCGAGCCAACGTGCCCCCGGTCGCCACTGCCAATCCCACGTGATATTTTTCGGAAATTTCCACCAAACCTTTGATATGACATTTACCACAGCGTTTACAGTTGACCACGTTGCCGGTAATCCTTACCGGACACTCATGAAATTGCAAACAATGAGGCATCAGCAGCAACAGTTTATCGGGCGTGGCGTGCAGATGTTGGGCCAGAACGAGATTGTTGTTAATTTCGATAAAAGAGCGCTGGACCTTAACTTTACTGACCCCAAAGATCTTTCCCACCAGCACCATCAGGGGAAATATGATCTTGACCACAATGCCCCGCAACCGCTTGGAAAAAAACAGATCTCGACCGAGCAGAATGGTCAGGATAAGGAATAAAACGCCTCCCACCGCAACCAGGGACAGCAGGCCAAAAAACATCCCCAAAATCAACGGTAAATCGGGATGGATGTTGGTCAGACCAACATAGGGGACATACCACAAGACTCCCAGCAGAATCGCCAGGAGGCAGCAGGTCGCGATTAACAGCCCGATAAATATTCGTTTTTGCGGACGGATAGAATTGCCGCCATCAAGAATGATCGATGGGGACTGCTCCGGCGATTGGTTGCTCATCCCCCCCTCGTCAGTTTGATATCAACAACCTCTTAACCCAACCGTTGATGCACCAAAGGATGTCCGCGCCCAAAATCCTGGGCTGACATGCGTTTAGACCCAGCCAACTGGACTTCTGGCACCCAGACCCTCCCCTGACCGCAGGCCACTTCGGCTCCCTGGCTAGTGACTTGCAGTATCAGTCCGGATGGCGCGGCCTTGCCTTGCTCCTGACTGACCCGGGCCTGAAAAACCTTCAGTTTCTTGCCCTGATAATATGTAAAGGCTCCTGGACGAGGATCCAGACCCCGCACCCAGCGCGCCACCTCGGGCGCGGGCTGGTTAAAATCCAGTCGCTGCATCTCTCTGGTCAGCGGCGGTGCCCAACTGACGCCCACCGTAGGTTGCGGTTGCCGGACTATTTCCCCTTGGCGGAGCTTATCCAGCGCTTGCAGCAACAGCCTCGCCCCTAAGGGAGCTAATCGGGCAGCCAGAGTCCCGGCGGTATCCTCTTCAGAAATCTCCACTGCTTCGCTTAAAAAAATCGGCCCGGTATCCAGCCCGGTATCCAGCCACATGATGGTTACCCCCGTGACCTTATCGCCCTGGATCACCGCCCAATTGATCGGAGCCGCGCCCCGGTGCCGGGGGAGCAGAGAAGCATGGACATTTAAAGCCCCCACCGACGGAATGGCCAATACGGCCGCGGGTAAAAGCTGGCCAAAAGCCACTACCACGAGCAACTCGGGTTCAAACTCTGCCAGGGTCTTAATGACCTCGGGGGGTCGCAAGTTGGGCGGCTGCAGGACCGGCAGATTTGCCGCTAACGCCACTTCCTTAATCAACGGAGAAGCAAATTTTTGCCCCCGACCATAACGCCGGTCCGGCTGGGTGACTACGGCCAGGATCTCCTGCCCAGCGTCCCGCAAGGCCTCTAGACTGGGCCGGGCAAACTCCGGAGTCCCCATAAAGATCAGACGCCAAGGGCGACCGATCATTTTTTCATCTGCTTCTGAATCTGTCGCATATAAAGACCACGTTTCAGGCGGCTGATACGATCGATAAACAACCGCCCATCGAGATGGTCGATCTCGTGCTGCAGCACTATGGCCAACAGACCCTCGCCCTCGATTTCCAGGGGATGACCTTGGCGATCCAGACCCGATACCGTAACCCGGGCCTTGCGACGCACCTCGGAACTGAAATCGCCTACCGATAGGCAAGCCTCAGTATATTTGACTTCGCCTTCCGCGGCAATAATCTTCGGGTTTACAATAACCACCGGTTTGGGTCTCTCCTCAGGCGGAGAAACATCAAAAACGATTACCCGATGCAAGGCACCCACCTGATTGGCGGCCAAACCAATGCCAGGGGCCTGATACATGGTTTCGGTCATATCATCTATTAGCTTTTGGACTTCATCGTTAATTTCTTCTACGGGTACGGACGGTTGTTTCAATACCGGATCAGGATACTTAAGAATTGGTAAAATAGCCATAGCTTAACATTTGCCTCGACCAAAGCCCGACAGTTCTCGGGTTTCAATAAGTTTTGGATATATTATTTATTTTAAAACATTATTGCTGCTAGTTCAACCTTAGGTTAATTTTACGTTAAAAAATCAATTACTTCGAGAAGAGCTGGTCATGGCCCGGCTGCTCAATGAGCCTGACCTAAAATTAGGCCGACTAAGGTAAACGAGTAAGAGTGCAGATCATAAGGCCATTTTAGTTATTAACAGAAAACGCTAGATCTCGGGTACAGCGAAACCACAGATAACCGGCCAGGAAACCAAACAGCAAATTAGGCAACCAGGGGGCCCAGGCCGGCGGCACCGTTTCGTTCAGCCCCAGACGCCAGGAAGTGGTAAGCAAAAGATAATAAAGCACAAAACTGATCAGACCGATGATCAACCCTAAGGAACGGCCGCCGCCCCGGGTAGAAATCCCTAAAGGAAAAGCCATCAGCACCAGCAGAAATCCGCCAACAGGTAGGGAGAAACGCCGACCCAATTCGATAATGAGGCGATTATATTCCAGGGTTCCTGGTTTCTGTTGGGCCAGGGCCTGGCGTAACTCGGTGGGATACATTTCATCCTCGGAGAGATGTCGATCGGCAGCCAACTGAAAAAGCTCCAACGGGATCTGGTAGCTCTCAAATTCCACGGCATGAAGATTATTCAAATCCTGGCTGACCCGAATGACTCGCCCATTGAACAGTTCCAGCATCAGCCGCTGGCTCTGGTAGTCAAAATAAAAACGACCATGAGGGGCGACAATGGTGTTTGGCAACCCTGGGTCACGTTCATCAGAGATAAAAATACCTTCCAGGATCTCGCCCTGGGACCTAACCTGATTGACAAAGACCATCAATTGCGGGAAGTCGGTATTAAACACCTGCTCTCGAATCCCCAGGTCGGCACGGCGTTTGGTGACGTCAAGCAACAACTGGCGCATGGACCGGTTGCCCCAAGGACTGGCAAAAAGCGATAAGATCAGGCACAGTAAGGCAGTAGTCACGGCAAAACCCAGGACTGAAGGGACCAACTGGGTAACGCTGACCCCGGCGGTTTTCAAGGCCATGATCTCGCGATCCGCGGAAAGCCGTAAAAAAACTAACAGCACCGCCACCATCGCGGCCATGGGCAGCGTAAATACTAATAGGTAAGGCATGATGAAAAAACAAAATCGGCAAATATCCGCCAGGCCCACCCCTTTGACAATGATCATTTCCATGATCCGCATGATCCGGCCCATGAACAGAATCAGCGTGAACACCAAAAGACTGACCACAAAGGGACCCAGGTATTCTTGTAATAAATAGCGGTGGATAATCCAGAGCCGCGGCCTTGGCCAACTTTGGGGTAGGGATAATTTCACTGGTTGGCAACCAACAGGCCTTTGCGCCAGACGCTCAAGACCTGAAATTGTTGGGGGAAGAGATTTTGCACCTCTGGCCAATCCTCATCTTGCACCAGCAGATAAACCCGGGGCCGCTGCTGCACCAGTTTCCGAAGGGCTGCTGGTTGTTCCAGAAACAGATCAACGCCTGGGGTGTGTTGACTGCCAAATTTAAGTTCACCCTTTATATTATAGAGGAAAAAATCCTGGCCGGTGTAAAATTCCAAGCTCTGTAAGTAGACCCGATAGCCGATCAAGGCTTCTCCCGGCTGCCAATTCGCATTGATCACCTGGGCCAGCGCCCGACCCGAGCGCTGGCCCGCTACCCGCTCCATCCCTAAAATTACCGTGCTGTTCAGGGCCACCGCGCCGATCAGCAACATAACCCAGCGAGCTCTGGGCCAACCCCGGCAGGCCAGAGTCAGGGCCGGTGTGACTGCCAGAATGATCAGACCGATCAGCGGATAAGGAGATAAAAAATCCAGCTTGCTTAATTTTTGGCTCCAGGAAGCCATTAGGGCTAGAAAAATCAATACCATTGCCAGCCCCAACCCCAGCCAGAGCAGCAGACTCCAATTTATCCCGCGGGAATTTAAACCCAGACCTGGCCCCTGCCCCCCCCCATCTACCGCCCTACCCAGGAGCAGAGCCAGGGGGGGTAGCGCCGGTAAGATATAAGGGGCTAACTTGGCCCGGGACAGCGAAAAAAAGAGCAACACTACCCCGGCCCAGAGCCCCAGGAATAAGGTATCTTGCCGGTCAATCGGGCTTTTCGGGCTTAACCCCTGCCCTAGCCCCCAGGGCAAGAGAAAAGTCCAGGGTAACAGTCCTACGGTCAGGATACCGACAAAATAATACCCCGGCTCCCCATGATGGCTATAGGAAGTCAGGTAACGCTCCACATGCTCCTGGAAGAAGAAGTATTTTAGGAATTCGGGGTTATCGATGCTGACCAGCACAAACCAGGGCAGGCCCACCAGTAGCAGGATCAGCGACCCCCGGAAATCCCAAAGTCTTAACAGAATCTGCCAATCCCGCCGTGCTAAGGCCCAGGCCCCAAAAATTAGCCCCGGCAAAACCAGGGCTACCAGTCCTTTGGTTAGGAGGGCGAGCGCCAAGCTCAGGTAGGCCCAGGGTAGATAGGCGCGGCGGTCGCGGCTGAGCGCCAGATAGGCCAGACCTACCCCTAAGGTCAGAAAGCAGGTGAGCGGCATGTCCAGGGTCAGGAGACGCCCCATAATCACATAGCCTACCGAGGTAAGCAGCACCGCCGCGGCCATTAGCGCGGCCTGGGGGTTGAACATCACCCGACCGAAACCGTATACTGCCAGTGTCCCTCCCAGGGCGCATAAGGCCGGGACCAGTCGGGCCGCGGTTTCGGTCTTTCCCAGGGCGGCCAGACTTAAGCTGGTCAGCCAGTACACCAGCGGCGGTTTCTCCAGGTATTTTACCTGATTAAGATGCGGAGTAATCCAATCCGCGCTGACCCACATCTCCCGGGCAATTTCGGCATACCGGCCCTCATCCGGGTCCATTAATCCCGGCACCCCCAGCCGGAAAAACAACAGGCCCGCGGCCAGGGCCAGCAGCAGGAGCACAGCCCCCATTGGGGAGACGTGTCCCTTCTTAATAATCAACCGTTTATCCACTTTACTACTTATTAGCAGATTATCTTAAAGTCTTCACCCCCAAAGTCCAAGATTTTTTTTACGGCCTGGGTCAGGCTAGGGTATTTCTTGCTCAGGTCAGCCCGAGCTTAGGATAAAAAAAACCGCGGAGGTTTGCACAGTGCCAACCCCCGCGGTCTTAGAGACGCGGTTTCTTAGTAATAAATTTATTTAACCCAGCAACGGCACCAGCAGCAGGGCGACGATATTGACCACCTTGATCATTGGGTTAACCGCCGGACCCGCAGTATCTTTGTAGGGGTCGCCGACGGTGTCGCCAGTGACCGCCGCCTTATGGGCATCGGAGCCTTTGCCGCCGTAAAGGCCGTCTTCGATGGCCTTCTTGGCGTTATCCCAGGCACCGCCGCCCGAGGTCATGGCCAGGGCCAGGAAGATGCCGGTGACGATGGAGCCGATCAGCATGCCGCCCAGGGCCACTTTACCCAGACCCGGGGCAAAGCCGACGATAATCGGCGCCAGCACCGGAATCAGGGCCGGAACCATCATCTGCCGCAGCGCCGCTTTGGTGACGATGTCCACGCAGGTGCCATATTCAGGTTTGGTGGTGCCTTCCATGATCCCCGGCAGCTCCCGGAACTGGCGGCGGACTTCCTCGACCACCCCGCCGGCCGCCTTACCTACCGCCTCCATACAGAGGGCCGAGAACAGGAAGGGCAGCAAACCGCCGATAAACAGTCCGGCCAGTACCCGCGGGTCAGCCAGTTCAAAGGATAGCGCTTCACCGAAAGAGCGGGAGTACTCGGCAAACAACACCAGAGCCGCCAACCCGGCGGAGCCGATAGCATAGCCCTTGGTAACCGCCTTGGTGGTGTTGCCTACGGCATCCAGAGGATCGGTGATGTTGCGGATCTCTTCGGGCAGTTCGGCCATTTCGGCGATACCACCGGCATTGTCGGTGATCGGACCATAAGAGTCAATGGCTACCACGATCCCGGTCATCGACAGCATGGCCACCGCGGTCAGGGAGATGGCATAAAGACCGGTCCCCGCATGTTCGGCGCCGCCCCCCAGGACAAAGGCCCACAGAATGGCGCCGACAATTACTAATACCGGCAGCGCCGTGGCTTTCATGGATACGGCCAAGCCCTGGATAACATTAGTGCCGTGGCCAGTAGTCGAGGCCAGGGCAATAGACTTTACCGGGGCAAAGCTCTTGGAGGTAAAATACTCGGTGATCATGACGATCAGACCGGTAACCAAGATGCCGATCACGGCCAACATGAAGACGTTAAAGGTTGGTATCGCAAAACCATCTTTGGCCACCACTCCGGCCATATATTTATTGGCCAGGGGATAAAAGGCGATGGTTGCCAATACACCCGCAACGATCAGCCCCTTGTACAGGGCGCCCATGATATACTCGGATTTGCCCAGTTTGACAAAATAAGTGCCGATTACTGAGGCCACAATCGAGACCCCGCCGATCAGCAGCGGGAACAGGATCGCCATCGACCCACCACCATAGATCGTGTGGGCCAGCAGCATGGAAGCTACTACGGTAACGGTGTAGGTTTCATAGAGGTCGGCGGCCATACCGGCGCAGTCCCCGACATTGTCACCGACGTTGTCAGCAATAACCGCGGGGTTGCGGGGGTCATCTTCGGGGATGCCGGCTTCGACCTTACCCACCAGGTCAGCGCCAACGTCAGCCGCCTTGGTATAGATACCGCCGCCCAACCGGGCAAATACCGACACTAAGGAACAACCAAAACCCAGGCCGACTAAGGCGTGCATGGCTGCGTCCGGAGCAATACCGGAAACCAACTTGTAATAACCGGCAACACCCAACAGGGCCAGGCCGACACACAACAGACCGGTCACCGAACCACCCCGGAAGGCGATCTTTAAGGCATGAGCCATACTGGTGAAAGCCCCCTGGGCGGTGCGGACATTGCCGCGCACGGACACATACATACCAATATAGCCGGTCAGAGCCGAACCAAGGGCACCGAGGGCAAAACCGATGGCGACAAATTTACCCAAGACCATAAACAGAATCACAAAGATGACCACCCCGACCATGGCTACGGTTTTATATTGCCGGTTCAAGAAGGCGTTAGCCCCCTCCCGAACTGCATCGGAAATCTCTTGCATCCGTTCGGAACCAGCATCCTGCTTCAAAATCCAGGTAGTGGTAAACAGGCCGTAGGCCACTGCCAGCAGGCCACATAATAAGGCAAAGTTGATAATATCCATCAATATCCTCCTTAACAATAAAATTCTAAAAACTATTGCCCAGACAACAACCTTGCTTTAGCTTCTGAAGCTCCCATTCACCTCCCTTACTTTAACTTTAATCTGAATAATCTAACAACTGCCGCCAGGGCCCAGCCTGTGGGCAGCAGCTTACCGGGATCGCCGATTACCCGGGTTGCTTCAAAGCCATAAATGTGCAAATATTCACACATTCGTTGAATAACAAATCCGTAACGGATTGTCAATATTTTTGCTAACCCAGGTAGATCTAAATTTCGGTTTTGATTATTTAAATTTTTAACGGCAGGGAAAAATTATTTAACCTGGGACGCTTAACCCTGGCCGCAAATTTTTCTGCTTGGGATTTTTTGATCAAAAAGGCTGGCCATCAAGACCGGTAAGCCCTAATTTTTAGATTTACGGGTTAGTCCAGGGGGCAAATGCTATGGCCCTTGTATTTTTCAATTGACAAAGAGATAATTCTGATAATATATCAACTAAATTGCTTGGCGGTGTAGCTCAGGTGGTCAGAGCATGCGGCTCATATCCGCAGTGTCCGGGGTTCGAATCCCTGCACCGCCACCAACTAGCCTATCCACATTATTTCACTGGCCTTAAACCAGGTCGATGAAGGATTATAAAAAGGGCAGAAAAATGAAAAAAATTGTTTATTTACTGTCCGTCAGTCTCATATCTTTTTCTCTGGCCACCGAAGTCCTGGCCCAGCGGGAGATCGCGCCGCCCGCGGCTTCGCCCCTAGCGGATAATTCAACGCTGACCGTACCGCCGCCGGTGGTAGAGCCGCCGCCCCCGGTAGCGCCACCCTCAGTGCAGGGCAAGCTGCAACCCCAGGTTAACCAGGTTACACCCCCAAAGTCACCGGCGGTCAGAATCAAGCAGGGGCAGGCGAAAAAGCCCCAGTCCGTTAAAGCCCCTAAGGTCAAAAAAGTAAACCGGGCACATAAAGCCAAGGCCAAGACCGGGACCGCCAAACAAAATCTGAAAATTGCCCGCGGTGACCAACAGCCCAGTAAAATAAAGAATACCTCCCCCAAGCAATTACGCCAGACCGCTACCATCCGTCGTCGCTAAGGCTGTGCTTTAGGTGCCTGAGAAAACCTTGGTTAAAACGGGTTGATAGGGGGTGGACTTACCAGCGCCGTGGGGTAGAAAGGGGGCGGCATGCTGTAGTTACCTTAATGCCGCGCATTGACACCCTTGGTTCGTCTAGAGTAAAATAATTTCCGCCATCGTAAACATCGTGCTTCCGGGTTCAGAGGACTGAGCGGCAGCGAGCGGAAAAAATTATTAGCCAAGTCCAGGAAGGATTAAAACATGCAATACCTAAATTATGGCCAAAAGATTTTCCTCATCGGCATCTGTTGCTGTCTGGGGCTGGTCTCGATAAGCGATGCTCAGCAGCAAGCCTTTCTGTTGGATGGTAAATATTGGCAGGAACTAGATTATGAGGCCCGAATAACCTACATTAAAGGGGTGGGCAACATGGCTGATTTTAGTCTTCGGGCCGGGGGTAGCGGGCGTGATTCTTGTATTGCCCGGGCCTTTGTCGAGGATTTGAAAAACAAGACCGTCGCTGATATTGTTCAAGAAGTCGATCAGTATTACCAGACTCACCCAGAGTCCTTGAGTACGAGCGTGATTGAGGTCATACTTCGAGAAAGCGCCAAAGTATGCCCTCCCGAGGGAAAACAGGAGGAGAAGCGATGATAAAAAAATTAGCTTTGATCTTGGTATTGACAATGTTATTGGGCGGCTGCGCCGGAATGTCATATACTGAACAACGAACCTTATCAGGAGGCGCGATTGGCGCCGCGGGTGGCGCCGCGGTAGGGGCGATTGCCGGGTCTCCGGCGGTCGGGGCCGGTATCGGTGCCGGCGCTGGCCTCCTGGGTGGTTATCTCTACGACCGTTACGAAAAATATCACGGCCGGGATTAACGCAGTAAATCAGACCCAAATTAATAACCCAGCTTAATCGAAATATCTGCCAAAAACCAAGGCATTGCTTTTTCCCGAAGTTAAGGGCGAAGCAATGCCTTTACTTTTTTAGAGGTGAGGGGGCTTACCCCAAGGCTGGTCAGTTAAACGCCTGGTAGCGGCGGGGACACCCCGCCCCTACGCCAAAGAGCCAGTTGTCGGCGCTAACTTCCTAGATGCGAGATTGGAGGTGCTAGGGCACTACCTTGGGGGCGGGGCGTAACCGACGTCGGCGCCAGACCCAATACCCGGCCAGAGCCAGGACGGCACCGCCGATCACCAGGAAGTCCAGGGTATGAGAATAGTGATGGATGATCACCCAGTGCTGCCGGAGCCAAAAACCCAGATAGGTCAGAAAGGCATTCCACATGGTGGCGCCAATCGCGGTATAGATTATGAAAGGGAGCAACCGCATCTTGCCTAAGCCGGCCGGGATTGAAATCAGGTGGCGCACCACCGGAATAAACCGGGAAATAAAGATGGTCTTCTTGCCATGCCGGGCAAAGAAGTCCTCGGTCCATTTCAGGTGATGCGGGTTGAGGAGCAAGTAGCGCCCGTAGCGCAACACCACGGTTTCCCCTTTATAGCCCATGCCATAGGATAACAGGGAACCGGCAATGGAGCCCAAGGTGCTGGCGACGATCACCCAGATGGTCTGAAATTGACCGGTAAAGATAAGAAATCCGGCAAAAGGCATGACCATCTCGCTGGGCACCGGGGCGACCATACTCTCCAAGGTCATCAAGACGAACACCCCGCCATAGCCCAGGGTGGAAATCAAACGGGTAAACAACTCCAACAAGGTTTCAGTAATTCCCATAAGTATCCTTTAGTTTAATTGATTAAACCTGACCTAACTCGGTGACCTGAATCTCGTGCTCCACCCTACCCTCCAGTTCCTGTAAGGCGGTGCTGATGTTAACCGGATATTGCGGGGGCTGTTGGAGAACCTTATATTTCTCCGGCAAGCGGGCAAATTCCTCTAAAAAAAACTTCCGACTGTCTTTTAAGCCCGGCAGCGGGCGGATTAATTGGCCCTTTTCCATGACCTTGGACAACAGCGGGGTGGCCTCGGCAATGGTCTCATCTCGCAAGGCAATGGTATCCTCCTGCATCTGGCCCTGGTCATCAAGGCGGCGAAAAACCTGCTTCTTGTCCACCAGGGTGACCTTGCCGGTAGAAAGTTTCATCACCGGTCGGGAACCATACTTCACCAGCTTATAGGCAATATCAAAATAAGGAGCGTCCGCCGACACCCCCATCTTGGTGCCCACCCCAAAGGCATCAATCTGTCCACCCGCTTCCAGCACCCGAGCAATCTTGAATTCGTCAAACCCCCCGCTGGCGAAAATCTGGACATAATCCAACCCGGCTTCTTGAAATAACCGCCGCACCGCGATGCTGATGGCCGCCATATCGCCGCTGTCCAGACGAACGCCGCGCAGTTTTTCGCCCCGGGCGGCCATTTCCTGGGCCACCTGGATGGCCTTTTTAGCCCCGGCGATGTTTTCGTAGGTATCGATCAATAAGATGGTATTTTTCGGAAAGTCTCGGGCAAAGGCCCGGAAGGCATCGAGTTCATGCTCAAAACTGGTGATATAAGAATGGGCCATGGTGCCGTAGATCGGGATCTCATAAAGTTTCCCGGCCAGGACATTACTGGTGCCGATAAAACCGGCCAGATAACTGGCCCGCGCCACCTTGAGACCGGCGTCCACGCCCTGGGTGCGCCGCATGGAAAAATCCACCAGGCGGCGCAGCCCGGCAATATGACTGGAGCGCGAGGCCTTGGTGGCAATCAGGGTCTGAAAATTAATGGCATTGATGATAAAAGTCTCTACCAGTTGGGCTTCGATGATCGGCCCGGTGACCTCCAGGATGGGTTCATCCTTAAAGAATATGCTCCCCTCCGGTAGGGCATAGACTTCGCCGGTAAAGCGTAAGTCTTTGAGGTAATCAAGAAAGCGAGGTTTAAACAGGCCGGTGCTTTCCAGGTAGGCCAGATCAGCTTCCGAAAACCGGATAGTTTCCAGATAGCGCAGGACTTCTTCGAGCCCAGCCGCCACAAAATAAGCCCGATCTGAGGGATACTGGCGGATGAACAGGCTAAAGGTAGCCTCTTCAAACTTCTCTGCCTCAAAGTAGCTGGCCGCCATGGTCAGCTCATAGAGATCTGAAAACAGCGCCAGCCGTTCCCCCAGCGGTTGATGTCTCATGCTTAATTCTCCTGTTTCCTCCAGTTAGCCATTATTTGTAAAAAAATAACCGCCTTAAGTCAATAAAAATCAATTTTCCTTCGGGTTGATTTTCAGTTCGGGCCTGGGCGAGCGCTAATAAAAAAGCCCATCGTAATGGGCTCTGGAGGGCATCAGATTTCTGTCCGCCTGGGAAAGAATTTGACCAGAACTCTGACCATCAGCTTGAAGGAAGATTCGGCTACATCCTTAGCTCTTGGGCCACCTGGTTATGAAACATTAAGGAGGCATCTTTGTTCCCCAGGTAGCCAAACCGTACTGCCACCGCAGTAATCTGATTAGGCTTGGCCTGAACTTCGATGCGCACCAAAGTCCCGTCCGGTTGGGAGGCTTCAATCCTTCCGGACAGGGGAGAAACCTTTCTTTCTACCGTCTTCATGCGAAAATGTTCTACCGCGGCTAAGGTGGCTTCCCAGGTCTGGGCAAAAGGATAAGGATATTCTTTTTCCATGCTACCTTCAAGCCATTTGTAGCCCCCCACCCCGGCGGCCGCGCCGATGCCGGCCGCGGTAGTGGCGACACAACCGCTAGCCCAAACCAGACACAATACCAACCCTAAAATTCTTTTGGGCAGTCTAGTTAACATTCTGCTTTTCCCCCTGTGGGATTGATGCCGCTGTTATGCCACGATTTTCAGCGACTGTCAACATAATTTCCGGTCATCGCTAGAGCTTACGGTTCCTAAAATATCATCCCAACCTAGGCTAACCTAAGGGTTGCTGCCGCTGTCCATAATCACAATAGGGCAATAACGGACACTGTGCACAGCGAGGTTTCTTGGCATTACAGATCTGACGGCCGTGCCAGATGAGTTGATGAGAAAATTTGATCCAGCGCTCCTGGGGCACCAGGGCCATCAGCTCATGCTCGATCTTGACCGCATCCTTGTTACTGGTGAGGCCCAAGCGGGAGGCCACTCGACTGACGTGGGTATCCACCACAATGCCCGGGACCCCGAAGGCATTGCCCAGAATGACGTTGGCGGTCTTGCGGCCGATCCCCGGCAGTTGCACCAGATCTTCCATCCGGGCCGGGACCTGGCCCTTAAACTTCTCCGCCAACACCCGGCCGATTTCCTTCAGGCTCTTGGCCTTCTGGCGAAAAAAGCCGGTGCTATGGATAGCCTCTTCCAATTCTGCTAAGGGAGCCGCAGCATAATGCCGGGCCGTGGGATAGCGCTGGAATAATATCGGAGTAACCTGGTTGACCTTGACATCGGTGCATTGCGCCGACAGGACCGTGGCCACTAACAGTTCTAGGGGATTGCTAAAGATCAAGGCGGTGTGCGCCTCCGGGTAATATTGGTCCAAAAGCTCCAGCATCGGCCCGATTTTTTCTTGTTTAGTCATTCTGTTACCCCTTAAATGTTAAGATGCCCGGCCTTTTCCACGCCTGGCCACCTGCCGCCTTAACTCCTGAACTTCTGGAATCTTAAGCATATGAACTAACAGAAAATAAAGACCGGCACCGATGAGGATGGTCGCCAGGAGGCTGATCATCTGCCCCCCCAATCCCTGACCGACCAGGGCCGCCAGCCACGGGTGTAATTGCCCGACCACGAGACCCATAACCAGGGAGGCTAACGTCACTTTGACCAGAGTACGACATAAATAGCCTACCGGATAGCCCTTTAATTTGCGATAGAGCACCGCGCCTAAAAAGATAAAATTAACGAACACGCTTAAAGACGTGGACAGGGCAATAGCCCGATGCTGGAAGGCTTCCAGGGTGAAGGTAATGATTATCAGGTTAGCCGCCACGGTGATAAAACTGCCAATCACCGGGAACCGGGTGTCATCCAAGGCGTAAAATACCGGTACCACGATCTTCACCCCGGCATAGGCAAACAATCCCAGGGCATAAAGCGCCAATGCCGCCGCGGTCTGCTGGGTATCGTAAGCCGAAAACCGGCCGTGTTCGAAAATCAGCGCAATCACGGGGCGGGCCAGTGCCACCAGCCCGACCGCGGCCGGGACGGAGATAATCATCGCCATGCTTAAGGCCGAGCTAAATGCCGATTTCAGGCCGGCCAGATCCTGCTGGGAGGCATAACGCGAGACTACCGGCAAAGTGGCAATGGATAGGGCGACCCCGAAGATGCCAATGGGAAATTGCATCAGGCGGAAGGCATAGTTTAACCAGGAGACGCTGCCCTCTGCACAACTAGAGGCAAAAAAGGTGTTGATAAAGATGTTGATCTGCGTGGCGGACAGGCCGATCACGGCTGGAGCCATGAGGCGAAAAATCCGATGCAGTCCCTCATCCCCAAGATCGAAACATAATTGCGGGCGATATCCCACCCGGAACAGCACCGGTAATTGCCCGAACAACTGTAGTAAGCCGCCGACCAGGGTGCCGACGGCCATGCCCACAATGGCTGGATAACCGAACCAAGGGGCCACCAGAGTCAGGGCGACGCCGATCACAATAGAGCCTAAATTGAAGAAACTGGAGGCCAGGGCCGGGATAAAAAACCGCCCCTTACTATTGAGGATCCCCATAACTAGGGCAGCCAGCGAAATCAGGGGTAGAAAGGGAAACATGATCTGGGTCATCAAGGAGGTGAGACCCAGCTTGCCCGGGACCTTCCCAAAGTCCGGGGCCAAGAGTTCCACTAGCGGCAAGGCATAGATGATCCCCAAAGCCGCGATCAGGGCTACCACTAGACCCAGAATAATCAAGGTGTTGTTGGCCAGCCGCCAGGTGGCCGCCGCCCCCCGCCGCTGATCATAATCAGTAAAGACGGTGACAAAGGCCGAGCTCAAAGCTCCTTCAGCAAATAAGTCCCGGAGGAGATTGGGGATCCGGAAGGCCACCACAAAGGCGTCGATTGCATAACCGGCGCCAAACAGTCCGGCAAATACCTGCTCTCGCACCAGTCCCAGGATGCGGCTACAGAATACCGCCAAGCCCACCGTTCCCGCTGAGCGAGCAATAGTTCCAGTCTGAGTGGACACCGGGGAGGTCATAATGGGGTAAACCGCTGACTCAGATTAGCGATGGGGTGCTCCGCGAGCTCCGAACCATACGATTCCAACTCTTTACTGGTTATCCCCAGTTAGGATCCATCCGGAAAACCGCTTTCCCCTCTCCCTTGAGGGGGGAGGGTTAGGGTGGGGGTGAAGAAATATTATATAATCTCAATATATTGAAATTAACGTCCCCCTCACCCCAACCCCCTGCCACCAGGGGCGGGGGAGTTTCCGGATGAAAACTAGTTAAAATCGCCAGAAATCAGGGACTAAACAATGTATATCTTTTTAGGGCGGCGGGGGGTAGTTAAAACTAAATCGATTAATCGGTTTTTTTTCTGAAAACCCTGGTGCTGGAGGGAAAGCGGTGTTTGGACTAAGGCTTATTTTCTGCCCGGAGACCGTAACCTGAGAGTACCCCACTCTGATTCCGCCGGTCTGGCCAGATCTGGTCCGCCCGGATGTAGCAATACATAAGCCGGTTGGGTCCTCGCTTTAAAGTTTTGGGTAGCCCGCAGACCGGCTATATTTACCTCCTGGCTGTGGTCCATTTTCTGACTGACAGGCAAGATAAGGGCCGGATCAGGGTTGGCTCCAGCCGACGAAGGGGAGCTGGACACTTGTGAGACATAAATAATCAACCACACCAAGCCGGCACCGGCCATTATCCCAAATGTAGCAAATCCATAGAGTAGAAAATTAGCTCCCAAACGGCGACGGGGTGAAAACATGGCACCTCGGGATATACGCATGACCACCAGCAAGCCATAGGCCACGGCTAGAATTATCATGGTCTTAAGCACCAATTTTCTCCTCTGGAACAAAAGGCAGGCACTATTCCAATAACATATTAAGCAATTATAGTAAAGGCTTTTTCTGATAAGCCCATGATCTTGACATCCCCTCGCATTTTTGTTTAAATTTTATTTTCTAATAATCATCTTATCGTGGCGTTCCAGATCTTTAAATCAGGTATTTCTTGACATCAACCCACTGAGCAAATTATCCTTTAAACTAGCGTTTTTGTACCCTCAGGGGGAGGTATGGCTCACGAAGCTGTATTGATCATCGACGATGAACCAGCTATCCGGACCGGTCTCGGCGAACTCTTGGAGTCCGAGGGGTACGAAGTTGAAACTGCCGCCGACGGCGCAATAGCTCTACAAATGCTCCAGGAACGGGGATTTGACCTGGTCCTCTCCGACCTGTTTTTGCCCAAGTTAGACGGCATGGAAATCCTGAAGTACCTGGTGAACCACTTCCCGGAAACCATCTGCATCATCATCACCGGACATGGCACTATCCCTAACGCCGTCGCGGCCATGCGTTTAGGGGCGCACGATTACCTCTGCAAGCCCATCGAGAGCACCGCCCTGTTGATGGTCATCGACCGGGCCCTGGAACATCGGCGCTTGAAAAAAGAGAATATCCGGCTTAAAAAACAGCTAAAACGAAAATATGGGTTTAGTAATATAATCGGCACGAGCGAAGCAATCTGTAAAATTTTTGATATTATTCGCAAGGTGGCTGACACCGACAGCACGGTGTTGATCTTGGGGGAGTCCGGAACCGGTAAAGAACTTATTGCCCGAGCCATCCATTATAACAGTGACCGTCGGGAAGGGCCTCTAATTCCGGTAAATTGTGCCGCCATCCCGGAAGAGTTGCTGGAAAGTGAATTGTTCGGCCATGAACGGGGGGCCTTCACCCATGCCATCCGGACCCGTTACGGGCGTTTTGAACAGGCCAACGGCGGGACCATTTTCCTGGATGAAGTTGGGGATATGAGTCCCAATCTGCAAGTAAAAATCAACCGCGTCTTACAGGACCATCAATTTGAGCGCATCGGCGGCCTGAAAACCATCAAAGTGGATATTCGGGTAATCGCCGCCACCAACCAAGAACTAGAAAAGTTAGTCCAACAAGGAAGATTTCGGGAAGATCTATATTATCGCCTCAATGTTATTCCTATTAAACTACCGCCCTTAAGAGAACGGAATGGTGACCTCCCCCTTTTAGTAAAACACTTCTTGACTGAATTTTCTCGAAAAAAAGGTAAGAAGGTCAAATGCTTCACCCCTGAGGCGATGAATCTCCTGCTGCATTATTCCTGGCCCGGAAATGTGCGAGAACTAGAGAATCTTTTGGAACGTCTGGTGATTCTGGCCGATGGGGAAATCTTAGAGGTCTCGGATCTGCCAGAGCGATTTTTAACCACTGTCCCCCACGAAAACCTGCTCACCGCGGATATTCCGGATGATGGTATTCAACTGAATGAGGCGGTTTCGGAGTTCGAACGGCAATTGATCATTCGGGCGCTCGACAAAACCGGCTGGGTCAAAAATCAAGCCGCCCAACTGCTGCATCTCAACCGGACAACCTTAATCGAAAAGATTAAAAAACAAAAAATCAGCAAACCCCCAGAAAGTTCCGATTTACCCCCCAAACTTTTCTGACCCTCGCACTACCCTGACTGTCAAAAACAGGACGCCCTAACGCATTTTTGACGCCCGTCTAGCCATCTTTGACACCCCCTTTTTAATAACTTATTGATCTAATTAACTTAAAAGGTTAGACCGCCGATTTCCGGCAATAAAGCGGTCATAGGCATACTTCCCTGTTTTCATTATTAAATTTATATTTGGTATGACATTTGCTTCAAATGTTCTGAAAAGTATCCGTGGGGGCGATGTGACCATAAGATGGCTGTTAATTAGTAGTCTAGTGATCTGCTGGCTAGGTTTAGAGGCCATCCTGGCCCCCCTCGGCCATCCGGGGGGTAATGGCTCTCCTCCCGTTAGCGGCGGCACCTATCTGATCCTGTCCAAAGATTTCTGGGAAGCCATGCAAAATCTGAACAAAGGCGGGGTCACCTATGGTGATCGCCAGGAGGCCTTGCTAGAGCAGATCGCGGTATCCTCCCAGTTTGCGGTCAAAACCAATCTCACCCTGATCAAACAGAATGACCAGATCATCCATCTGCTCGAAGAGCTTAACCGACGGCAACTCCAGGAGGGGAGGTAAAATGGGGGCCCACCGGGGCTTAATCATGGTTTTACTGGCCTTGGTGTGGTGGCTGGCGGGGGGCAGTTGGGGGCCGGGCGCTGCCGTGGCATCCAGTTCCCGGGCTAACAATGTAAATAAACCGCGCCGTGCCGTTAATCAACCGGCAGCTACCGTGCAGGATAAATCTGGTCCGGAAACTTCTACTAGTAAGTCAGCCGCGCCATTCCAGAACCAGACAACCATCGCAACCAATGAAGGCCGAGAACTCCTAAGTTTAGAGCCTCAAGACCTCCTGCACAGCGCTCGGGAACAGGCGCACCAAGGACAGTTAGAGCAATCCGGTCAATCCCTCCTCCGCTTTATCAATCTCTTTCCAGCTCACCCCCAATATGGCCAGGCGTTTTTAGAACTGGGGAAAGTCCAGTCACGGCTAGGACAGCGAGAGGTGGCTATCCAGTGTTACCAATTGGCCACTCAATTCTCCTCACAACCCCAAGTTGTCGGTGGGGCCCGTTTCCATCTGTACACCCTGGATTTTTACCGGCAATTAGAACAAGGTGACCCGCTTAAGGCCTTTCAGCATTATTTAACCCGGGTGGTCAATCTTAGGGAACTCGACCAGGGCACCGCCGGCGCACGGGAAGAATTGCAGTCAACTCTGGCCCGGGCCTGGGAGGCGATCACTCCCTCTTTAGCGGAAAGTTTCGCCGATAATCCTCAGGCCATTGAGGACGTCTTGAAACTCTGGGAACAACATCCGGTGGCCTGGCGGCCCTGGCCAGTGGCCCTGTTTTTAGGAAAACTATTACATTCCAAAGGGTTAAATACAGCCGCACAAGAGTTCCTGGAATCGGTGCTAGAGTTAGGCCATGGTCCGCAACGTCAAGAAGCCCGGCGATATCTGGCCGACATTTATTGGGAACAGCGCGACTTTGCCCGGCTCGAAAAATCTCTCCAACAATGGCAACAGGAAGGTGGGCCACTCTCGCCGGAATGCTTGGCCCGGCTAGGTTGGGCGCAACTGGCTACTGGCCGACCCTCTGAGGCCGTGGAGAGTTTGCAGAAGGCGCTGCAACTGGCCCAGGTGGCCCAGTGCCCCGAATACTGGAGCGCCTTGGCCCAGGCCTGTCAACAATCCGGGCACCAATGGCCGGAAAATTTGGCCTGGCAGGAGGTCCTGGGGCAAAATTTGCCGACCGCCGCTACTGCTAAACTGCGTCAGCAATTAGCCCGCTATTATCTACTTCAGGGCGATTATGGTCAAGCTGCGCAACTTTATCAACAGCTCACCGACGGCCAGACAAATAATCCAGCAACCCCGGTGGGTACGGCTCTCGAAGCCCTCTGTCACCTGAAGGCCGGGCAATTTCCTCAGGCTCAACAGGCTTTCCAAGCCTTAGCTCAATCTAATGAACATCTTTGGCAGGAGCTGGCCCGGATTCACCTGCAGGGTTTAAACCGGCAGGTAGCTAAGTCATATAAAAATTTTTAATAGTACGAATTTATTTAGCCTAATAGTTTAATTTTTCAATATCATCGATGGTCACTGATCCTTAAGGTAAGCATGATGGGCTCCAAAGCAATTCTTGTTGTCGATAATGAACCCCACTGGGGAGTAGCTCATGACCGGTGTTTGGCATTCCGGGAGCTAGAGTTAATTCAAACTAGCAAACTCCAAGAAGCTCGGCAATTATTAAAAAAACAGTTATTTGCCTTGGTAGCTATTGCTGACCATCTGCCCGGCATCGATGGTTTACAATTACTTCAAGAACTCAAACAACATGCTCCAACCACTCCGGTACTTATTTTAACCGACCGGCCGACGGTGGCTAGGGCGGTGGCCGTGATGAAGCAAGGGGCCTGGGATTATCTGGCCAAGCCCTTGACCAGCGAGCGCCTGCAAGAGACGCTCGCCCTGGCTCTGAAGAACGGCAACCATAACCAGGGAGCCAGAGTCGATTCCGCGCCTCGGGGAAGCCAGAGAAAAAACCGGCAGATCATAACTCGCGATCCAACTATGCAGCGGTTGTTAAAAATCGCCGAAACCATTGCCCCCAGCCGGGCCACGGTCTTGATTCAGGGCGAATCGGGCACCGGCAAGGAGCTATTTGCTCGTTATATTCACGCTCATAGTGATCGCGCCGCCGGTCCCTTTGTGGCGGTGAATTGTGCCTCTTTACCAGAAGGTTTGCTGGAAAGCGAGCTTTTCGGACACGAAAAAGGGGCCTTCACCGGGGCCATTATGAAAAAATTAGGAAAATTTGAGATTGCCCAAAATGGCACCCTGCTCCTGGATGAAATCAGCGAGATGCATCCCCAGTTACAGGCCAAGCTCCTCCGGGTGCTTCAGGAAAATGAGATTGATCGAGTAGGGGGCACCTGTCCTATTCCCATCAATGTTCGGGTCATAGGTACCACCAACCGCGATCTGGCCGGGGCCGTGGACCAGGGGGAGTTCCGGGAGGACCTTTATTACCGGCTTAATGTAATTAACCTGACTCTGCCGCCCTTGCGTCAACGCCGCGGCGACGTCTCGCTTCTGGCTGATTATTTCCTCAACCATTATGCGCAGCTGCACGGCAAAGAAGCTATACCCCTCACGCCGGCGGCGCGGGCCACACTGGAAAAAGCTACTTGGAAAGGCAATGTGCGGGAGTTAGAAAATGCCATTGCCCGGGGAGTATTGCTCTCCCAGGGCAATGGTATTTGCCCGGAGGAACTCTTTCCCGCCAACCCGGAATATCATTGTCTCCCCGAGGAAGCCGAACCGATGTCGCCCTTATGTCTCCGCGATATGGAACGGCAGATGATTTTTCAGGCTTTGGATGAGACCGAGGGCAACCGGACCCATGCCGCTAAACTATTGGGAATCAGTGTCCGGACCCTGAGAAATAAATTACATGAGTACAAAAATGCCTATGTTTAGGCCCCAGGCAGAAGGAGACTGGCATGTCAAACTGGGGGAGTCTGAGTGATCCGATCGTTAATCTGCTCAATAAGGCCATGACCTTCCGAACCCGACGTCAGGAGATCATCGCCACCAATGTCGCCAATCTTGATACCCCTAACTATACTCGTCAGGATCTGGATTTTAAGACGGCGCTAACTAGTTATCTCAACGGCAACGGACCCATCGGACTCAACCGCACCAATCCCCATCATATCCCCGCAGGAGGCCCAGGTTTGTCCGGCGAGGTCCAGGATACCCAAGAACAAGTTGATATTGATCAAGAAATGATCAAACTGACCCAGAATAATTTACTCTTCCATGCCAACCTGCAGATGTTAATTAAGAAATTAGACACCCTGCGGGGAGCAATTGAAGGAGGAACCTAATTGAATTTACTAAGCTCTATGGAAATTAGCGCCTCCGGTCTTACGGCCCAACGGACCCGCATGAATGTGATTGCGGAAAACCTGGCCAATGTCCACACTACCCGCACTCCGCAAGGAGGTCCCTACCTGCGGAAATCGGTGGTGCTGGAAGCCACTGCGACAGAGGACTTTCAGAATCTGCTGACTACGGAGTGGACTTCCCCGGCTGAAAAAGTTGCAGTGGTGGAGATCGTCGAAGACGGCCGGGGGTTAAAAGAGGAATATAATCCTGGCCATCCAGACGCCAACCAGCAGGGGATCGTCCTGTTGCCCAACGTCAACACGATCAATGAAATGGTTA
>JAQVHY010000109.1 GCA_028695935.1 Desulfobacca sp. | reverse complement strand
GGGCATGATAAATTACTATATCATCACTGCTGATGGTGATGAGCCGGAATTGGCCACGTTGGCCGTTAATCTTCTGACCGATGCCAATTCTCCCCATCTGTTCAAAGGCATAGACAAAATAAGGCAATTGCTCGTTGGCCGGGCCAAACAGGATCAGCCCGAAATCAAAGCTTTGGCCTCGGTGTAGATGGGTTTCGACGGACAGCGGCGGTTCAATCACAAAGGGATGCGGCGGTGAGGGCTTTTTGACGGCGGCGGCATCAGGCCCGGGAGCGCGCGGGGTTTCAAAGACCTGGAAATAAACACAATGGTCTCGGAGCAGACAATCTTGACATTCCTGGTTCTGGAGCACACATACCACTTTTTTCAGAGCAACGCCAAACACCCCCCGAAAGGTTGAGCCTTTATAAGGGGGAAGTATGGCATCGCTATCCAGGATGGAATGGAAGCGATATTTTCCATAAAGCACGACCTATGACCTCCTCTGCGAAAAGGTTTAGAAGACACGATTACCCATGATATCTTATAGTTTAATGATAAGAAATCCTTCCCGCCAGCTACTTGAAACTATGATCTGCTCTGTAACTACGCACATCTAACCCCGGGGCAGTTTTCAGATCTCAGGTTCTATAGTCCCACACGAGCAGGAAAACAAAGTTTTTTAAGGTAGATTAGTAATGCAGATCAGGTTTTGATCACAGGTTACCAAACCCTAAAAAACTTTACCAGAAGAAAAATCTTATGTTGCATAACGTCAAGCCTACTCGTATATTTAGGGATCTGGGAGACCTTGGGCAAGCCAATCCGCCGGCGGCGCGACACTCAATATCTTGGCTTTAAGGAGAGCGTGGCAAAGGTAGAGAACTTTCCAGTTTATTGCTGTTTATCGGACGCGGCAAGCAAAAAGCACCGCGCCCCAAGGTTATCAAGGCCTTTGCTCAGGTACTGGCAGTTACTGCAAATAAAGCCATTTCAGTCATTGCCCTGGCCAATCTATCAACGTATTGCAAAATGAAAAAGAGAACCCCCCCCCACCAATGGACCTTCCCTAGCCGTTTCCGGGCCCGCGCTTACGGTTGGAGAGGTTCCAAGTTGGCCTGTCAGAGAATCAGGGAGGCCATTTCAGAGATCAAAAAGGTCTATCGTAAGGACCCGATATTAGGCGTCGAAGGGGCGATCCGGCTGATCGAAAAAATGTCCCCGGCCTTCGAACAGATCGACACCTCATCCGGCGCCCTCGGCATTGCCACCTACAACGCGGTGGAGACACTGGTTAAACTGATCAGCGAGGCTCCGGCTGACTACCAGACCCGGGACCAATGGCTTGATCGATTATGGACCGCCTATCAGGCCGACGGCTATGGCTTACTTGACAATTTGGAAGAACACTGGGGAGAACTCTGTGGCTTTCCTGAAGTTGCCTCGCGCTGGGCCGATGACTTGATATGGCCGACCAAACTTTCTTGGGCAGAAGAAGTCCGTTCCTATTTTCGGGGCACCATAGCCTGTCTGTCTTGTCTGTGCGCGGCCCGGCGTTATCAAGAACTTATGGAATTACTGGAGCTTGCTCCCTATCTCTCCTGGCATTACCGGCAGTTTGGCGTACGGGCACTGGTGGCCCGGGGCCAGAAGGCCGAGGCCCTAAAATATGCCCAAGCATCTTATGGACTTAACGATCCCAAGTTATTAATTGACCAGACCTGCGAAGATATTCTCTTATCTTCCGGGCTGGCGGAAGAGGCTTATCAACGTTATGCCCTTAGCGCCAACGCTAAGCACACCGGCATTGCCACCTTTAGAGCCATTGCCCAGAAGTATCCTCATAAAGATAAAGCGGAAATCCTCAAGGATTTAATTGCCTCTACCCCTGGGGCCGAAGGTAGATGGTTCGCCACCGCTAAGGAACTAGGATTCTATGAGATCGCCATCGCCATTGCCCGCCACAGTCCGTGTGAACCCAAGACCCTTAACCGGGCTGCCAAAGACTATCTGGCCGTTAACCCCCATTTTGCCCTCGATTCAGCCTGGTCTTCCCTCAAATGGTTGGCAGAGGGTTATGGGTACGAGGTAACGGGGCTGGATGTTCTTGAGGCTTTTGAGCTTGCCAGCCAAGCGGCTGAAAAATTGGGCCGGGTAGAGGAAGTAAACGTGATCATTGGGAAGATCGTTGGCGAGGATAAGTCGCCAGGAATGTTTGTGAAGAAAATCCTGGGGAGCAGGCTAAAAATGATCTAGATCAAGACGGTGCTGGGGACGGCTTTTTATGGTGCTTGTTTCCTTTTAGCGCTCTGGCAGCTGGTGTAAAAGGTTGGCCACTCCAACCCAAAAATTTGGAGGGGCCGGACTCTCACCTGCGGCAGGGTTCGAGTACGACCCTGATGACAAATGTAAAAATTGACCGGTCGAAAAACTTGCATAATTTTTCGTGCTATAGTAGGAATAGGCTTAAGTTGATCTGGTAGGAGGAAGAGTAATGAGCGCCATCCAACGGGCTTTGCTGAGTGTCACGGATAAATCCGGTCTGGTCGAATTGGCCCGCGGTCTGAGCCAGTTTCAGGTGGAAATCCTGTCTACCGGCGGCACCGCCCGGCTGTTACGCGAGGCCGGTATTGCCGTGAAAGAAGTAGCCGACTTTACCGGCTTTCCCGAGATGTTGGACGGTCGGGTGAAAACTCTCCATCCCAAAATTCATGGTGGTATCTTGGGACGCCGGGACCGGCCCGAACATGTGGCCCAGATGCAGACCCACCAGATCCTACCTATTGATCTGGTAGTGGTAAATTTATATCAATTTGAGCAAGCCGTAGCGAAACCGGGCTGCACCCTGGAGGAGGCCATCGAAAACATCGATATCGGTGGCCCGGCCATGCTGCGGTCGGCGGCCAAGAATTTTCGGGATGTGACGGTAGTGATAGATCCGGCTGATTATTCCACCGTACTGGCCGAAATGCAGGCCCACCAGGGGGCCACCACCTTGAGCACCCGGTTTACCCTGGCCCAAAAGGTGTTTGCCCTGACTCACCACTATGATGGCGCCATCTCCCGCTATCTGGAACAGATGCAGGTGGAGTGATGGGCAGTACCACCCTTCCCACCACCATCGCCCTGAGCCGGGGGCGGAAGATTGACCTGAGCCAGCCCAATTATTACCGGGACCTGTTAACCACCATTGCCCAGGAGATCCTTTATGAGTTGTCTGAGATTGAAAAAGTAGATCTGACCCTGCTGGATCAGGAGTCGTATTTAGAGGTCATCGGTATCACCCAGATCCGCCTGCTAAATGAACTCTACTTCTGTTTGGGGCAGCTCAAGGGCCGGGGCCTGGAACTGGACGTCAAACAGGCCATCGAGGATCTACGCGACATCTGGAACAGCTATATCGACAAAACCAACCGCCCGGCGGCCTTAAAATTCCAGGTGGAACCCGAAGATCTGAAAAGACAATAATCGCCGGCGTTAACTTCTGTAAGTCATTACTGCGTCTTAAACTACCTGACCTTATCTTTGTATTTCTTAAACAGCTAACATCAAGTTGCCGTCTAGAGACAATAGATTATCCCATCCCCGCCTTTAGCCCAGGCGACCCAGGCTTTGGGGTTTGCCAAGCTGGCTAATGCGAATGGGGGGTCTGGATTTAGAGGTTCTCTTGAGCGTGCTTGGCCCGGATGGCCTTAGCCCGAGATTCCAGGGGGCCGGCCTCGCCCTCGCCGCCCATTTTGCGGAGCAAAGTTGCATAATTTTCCAGACAGGTAGCGACGTACGGATGATATGGCCCCAGGGCCTTTTCAAAAATCTGTAAGGCCCGTTGCCAGAGGGGTTTGGCCTCGGCATAATGGCCCTGCTCCCGATATAGTGCGGCCAGGTTGTTGAGGCTAGCAGCTACATCGTGGTGCTCCGGCCCCAGGGCTTTTTCTCGGATCTTGAGGGACCGCTGAAGAGCAGCGGCGTCAGATTGACTCTGAGCATAGTTGTAGTCCACCCAAAGTCCCACTATCACTATGACCAGGATGGTGCCCACGGCACTAAGCGCCTTCAGGTTCCTGGAGGTGGTAAACCATTTCCAGAGATTGGGGATCTTGCCCATGTCCCGGCCTTTTTAGAGGGGTAAAATCCCCCCTGACCCCCCTTTAGAAAAGGGGGGAATAAAAGTGCCTAAACCCTCCCTGACCCCCTCTAAAAAAGGGGGGGAATAGAACAACAAGTAAATTCCGCCGTGTCCCCTTTAAGAAAGGGGGAAATAAAACAACGAGTAAAATCCCCCTTAATGCCCCGGTATAAGTGGGGACGAAGTAGAGTATTTAAAGTCCCCCTTTGGTAAAGGGGGATTTAGGGGGATTTTATAAGAATCTTAAGATATTCTCAAGAACGCCTTCCATATTCTGGAATATCTCCCGATCCGAAAACCTGATTACTGTTAGTCCCAAATCGGCGAGGTGGTCATCCCGTTTCTGGTCTTCGGCCCGGCCCGGGACTGCATAATGTTGGCCGCCGTCAACTTCAATAACCAGCCGGGCGGCTGGGCAATAAAAATCAACAATGAAGTTGCCAATGTTTTTTTGCCGGTAAAATTGATAGCCGTTTAATTGCTTTCTCCTGATTTTTCCCCATAACTGCCTTTCGGCCTCGGTCGGGTTTTTTCTCAGTTCTCTGGCGAATGGTTGGAGATTTTTGTTAAACGGCAACATCTTATAATAAAATCCCCCCTAACCCCCCTTTAGAAAAGGGGGGAATAGAACAACAAGTAAATTCCGCCGTGTCCCCTTTAGTAAAGAAGGAAATAAAATAACGAGTAAAATCCCCCTTCACGCCCTGGTTAAAGGGGGACGAAGTAGAGTATTTAAAGTCCCCCTTTGGTAAAGGGGGATTTAGGGGGATTTTGACAAGCGATTATAATCTTTAAATTAATTTTTGGTTAACCCCATAAATAACAATTCCTTTGCTCCCCTTTTCTATTCTATGCTATTTTACCTCATATATCCAACACCGTATAGCCGAACAGGCGGTTGACGTCATCGGCCAGGGCGCGGCAGGGTTTGAGGTGGAAGGCCTCGGGCAGGGCCAGAATTTCTTCCGGGCTGTGGTTAATTACCAAATGTAGAAAGGCGGGGACCGGCCCCCGATAGCGGGCCAGGAGGTCGCGCAGGCGCAAGAGGTCGTCGCGCTTCAGGCTGGCGGCGTGCAGGCGCAGATCCAGGCGGGGCGGCAGTTGGGCCGCGGCTTCGGCCAAGGACGAGATTTCCTGGGCGATCAGTTTGGGGCCTTTTTCTTCCTGGCTGACCGAGCCTTTGACCAAGAGCGGCAGGGCCGGTTCTTTAAGCAAAGACTCGACCCTGGCGTAAAGATCGCTGAACACCACCACTTCGACCGAGCCTTCCAGGTCTTCCAGGGTCACAAAGGCCATGCGGTCGCCTTTTTTGGTAACCGTCTCCTTCAGGGCGGTAACCAGCCCCCCCAGGGCCACCGTGCCGTTCCCGACATAGTCGGGCAGGTCGATGACGGTGAGATCGGCCAGGGCCTGGAGTTCCCGGCGATATTTTATCAGGGGATGTCCCGACAGGTACACTCCCAACGCCGCCTTTTCGCGGCTCAGCTTCTCGGCTTCGTCCCAGTCAGGCACCACCGGCAGCCAGTCCTCGGATTCTGCCACGTCTTCGGCCAGGCCGCCGAACATGTCCATCTGCTTGGTGGCCTTAAGTTTTTGGTAGTTTTGCACCCGTTCCAGAATCGCTTCCAGGCCCTGAAACAGCCGGGCCCGGTTGGGTTGCAGGGAATCCACCGCGCCGCCTTGAATCAAGCCTTCCAACACCTTTTTGTTAACCCGGCTCTGGCTGACGCGCTCCAGGAAATTCTGGAAAGAAGTAAACGGGCCTTTTTTGCGGGCGTCAAGAATGGCTCGGATAGCGTTTTCGCCGACATTTTTGACTCCGGCCAGGCCGAAGCGGAGCTGACCGGCTTCGACGGTAAAATCCCGTTCACTGCGATTGAGGTCGGGGGGCAAAAGCGTGATGCCCTGGTCTCGGGCTTCCTGGATATGTTTGGTCAGGGTGGTGGTATTGTTAATTTCGCTGGTAAACAGGGCGGCCAGAAATTCCAAGGGGTAATGCGCCTTGACGTAGGCGGTCTGATAGGAGATCAGGGCATAGGCGGCGCTGTGGGATTTATTAAAACCATAACCGGCGAATTTTTCGATCAGATTAAACAAGGTTGCGGCCTTGTCCGCCGGAAAACCCTTTTGCGCCGCCCCCTCGCAGAAGCGCTGGCGTTGGGCGGCCATCACCGCGGGTTCTTTTTTACCCATGGCCCGCCGCAGGATATCCGCCTCCCCTAGGGAATAACCGGAGATCAGGGCGGCGATTTGCATGACCTGTTCCTGGTAGAGAATAATGCCATAGGTCTCTTGGAGGATGGGTTCCAGTTCCGGCAAGAGATAGACCACGCGCAGTTCGCCATGTTTGCGGCGGATAAAGTCATCCACCATGCCACTTTCGAGCGGCCCGGGACGGTACAGGGCGACCAGAGCGATGAGATCCTCCAGACAGTTGGGCTTGAGCCGGATCAGCACATCCCGCATCCCCGGGCTTTCCAGTTGAAAGACGCCGGCGGTGTTGCCCACATGCAGCAATTTATAAGTTTCCGGGTCATCCAGGGGCAGTTCCCGTAAGTCAAAATCAGGCTGTTGATGGTGACGGATCAGCCGGGCCGCGGTTTCCAGCACGGTCAGGGTGCGCAGTCCCAGAAAATCGAATTTGATCAGCCCGACCTTCTCCACCCCTTTCATATCGAACTGGGTCACCAGCTCGCCCCGGGTGCCCTTATATAACGGCAGATAGTCCCACAGCGGCCGGTCGGCAATGACGATGCCGGCGGCATGAGTGGAGGCGTGGCGGGGCAGGCCTTCGAGCACCGCGGCAATGGTTAGAATCTCGCGGACCTTGTCGTTGGTATCATATAATTCTTTCAGCCGCGGTTCTTTGTCGAGGGCCGTGGCCAGAGTGATTTTGAGCTGCTCCGGGACCAGCTTGGCGATCTTATCCACCTCGGCATAAGGCACTTCCAAGGCCCGGCCCACGTCGCGGATGACCTGCCGGGTTTTCATGCTCCCGAAGGTGGTAATTTGGGCCACATGTTCCTTGCCATATTTGCGGGTGACATAATCGATGATTTCTCCCCGCCGCTCATAGCAGAAATCCACATCGATATCCGGCATGCTTTTGCGTTCCGGATTGAGGAAACGTTCGAACAGCAGACCATAGACGAGCGGGTCCAGATCAGTGATGCCCAAGGCGTAGGCCACCAGGCTGCCGGCGGCCGAACCCCGTCCCGGACCCACGGGAATCTGGCGCTTGCGGGCATGTTGGATAAAATCGGCCACTACTAGAAAGTAACCGGCCAGTCCCATCTGGCAGAGCAGATCTAGTTCGGTCTGGAGGCGGTCCCGATAGTCGGCCCGCCTTTGGTCGGATAATTCCTGTCGGGCCGCCATGAGCTTAAATCGGGCCTCAAGTCCCTGCCAGGCCTGGGATTGCAGCCGCGCCTCCATGGTCTCCCCATTAGCCAGCGGAAAAATCGGAAAGTGCAGTTCTCCCAGGGACAGTTCCAGGTTGCAGCGGGCCGCGATGTCGCCACTGGTTGCCAATAGCTCAGGCCGGTTCGGAAAGGCCTGGGCCATCTCCGTCGGGCTTTTAAAATATAACTGCTCGGTGCGGAAGCGCATGCGGTGGGGCGCATTAACCGTCTTGCCGGTCTGGATGCATAAGAGCACGTCGTGGGCCCGGCTATCTTCGGGCCGCAAGTAGTGACAATCATTGGTGGCCACTAACGGCAGCCCCCACTTCGGGGCCAATTCCAGCAAGGCGGCGTTGACTTTAGACTGTTCGGGGAGATCATTGGCCTGCACTTCCAGATAGAACCGTCCCGGAAAGAGCTCGGCATATTCCTGGGCAGCGCGGCGGGCCTGATCAACATCATCGGCTAGCAGGTGGCTGGCCACCTCGCCATGTAAACAGGCACTCAGGGCAATGAGTCCCTCTTGGAGATCGCCCAATAGTTCCTTATCTACTCGGGGTTTATAATAAAAACCCTCCAGATTGGCTTGGGTTACCAGTTTGAGCAGGTTTTGGTAACCGGTCTGGTTTTCGGCCAGCACCACTAGGTGGTAATTGTCCCCCTTGCCCTTGCCACTTTTATCCAGGCGACTTTGAGGAGCCACATAAAGTTCACAACCGATGATCGGTTTGATCCCGGCCTGTTGGGCTTTGCCGTAAAATTCCAGCACCCCGAAAAGATTGCCGTGATCAGTAATGGCGACGGCCGGCATCTCAAATTCTTGGGCCCGCCGGATCAGATCATCCAGACGGATAGCACCGTCCAGCAAGCTATAAGCGGTATGCACATGGAGATGAACAAATTCCGACGTTGACATTTAGGTTATCCGTTTAAAAATAGTTTAGCGGTTGAATCTGATGCCGGACACACCAGGCAAAGATCAGATTGAAGGGCAGCATATGCAGATTATATAAACGGGGCGGCCAGACCAGCCGTTTCAGGATCGAGGTCAGGGAATAAAACCGCCGATTGGCCCGCCAGTATTCGTCCTGCAATTGCCGGGCCGTCATATATTTCGGATGATAGACCACCTTAAAACCACAGTAATGGGTCCAGTCATTATCAAAAATCCGTCCTTGTTGCTGGAGCTGCTCCCGGATTTTAGTGCCCACCCGCGGGGCCAGGATGAACATAAAGGATACCGGGGCCTGAATGCGTATCAGGAAATCCACCGTGCTGTCAAATATCGGCGGACGGTCCCCATCGAGGCCGAACATGACATTGACCGAATAACCAATCCCATGGTTCTGGAGGGCCTTGAATTGATGCTCGTAATCTTTTATTTTATTCTGCTTTTTATTTATGGCCTGAATGCTCTCGGGGCAGATGGTCTCCATGCCGATATTGACGTGGAGACAACCACTGCGCCGCATCAAGTCCAGCAACTCCGGGTCGTCCCCGATGTTAATCGTTGCCAAACAGCCGTAGATCATATCCAGGGGAATGAGTTTCTCCATGATTTCCATGGCATGGCCGCGGTTGGCGACGAAATTGTCATCGACAAAATAGATAAATTTGCTCCCGGTCAGGCGCCGGATTTCCTGAATTTCATGCAGCACCTGATCGACCGGCCGATGCCGGAATTTGCCGCCGTAGACCTGGGTAACCTCACAGTAGTTGCAGGCGTACGGACACCCCCGAGTGGTTTGGGCCGGGATATTCAATAATTTATATCTTTTTAAATCCAGCAGGTCATAACGCGGCACCGGCAGATTTTGCAGGTCCGACAGGTGTTCGGCCTGATAGCGGGGTTGCAAGCGCCCCGCCTGAAAATCCCGCAGCAACTGGGGCCAGGTCTCCTCGGCCTCGCCGATGATCAGGGCATCAGCGTATTGCTGGCTTTCCTCCGGGGCCAGGGTAACATGAAAACCTCCCAACACCACCTTTTTGCCCTGCCGACGAAAACCCGCGGCCAGTTGATAGGCCCGCGGGGCCTGGTGAGACATAAAGGAGATGCCAACCAGATCACAATCTTCCTTAAAGGTAACCTCCTCCAACAGATCATCTTTTATCTGTACCTGGATCTCGGGCGGGGTCAAAGCAGCCAGATATGGCAGAGTCATGCCTAACAGCCACCGTTTTTTACGCTTGTCCAAAACACCGGGTTTGTGAAATTGGGAAGATTGTAAGAGCAAGATTTTCATTCTGGTTATAGCCCGGATGATATTTGCCATATTTGAGCTCTATATTGATAATAACGCTTTAGGAATCTAGTGGCAAGCGAGATCACTAATTTTATAAGCAAACCATGTGGTTGCGGAGTGATTAAATTTTCCCCCACCCCCCAGCCCTCCGTAAAGGCAAGATGACCAGTTAGATTTGCAGACCCCCGACCTCCTGATAAATAATTAATCTAACTAGGTTCGCCAACACCAATTTTTTTCTTGACAGCTATAAGTAAATAGCGATATTTTAACCGTAGATAATAATTATTTTCACAAAAACTATAACCTTTTAGGCCGCGGAAGCTAAGGGTATGTGAACCCATTGAAATAAAGGAGGATTTAACATTGGCCTTTGAAATTCCACCACAAAAGTATTCCGGTTCCATTAAAACGGTAACTATTGGCAAAGGAGATAAAGCCATAACCCTGGGAGGGGAAACCTCTTATCCGTTTTATTTATTTGAAGGAGTAATGCCCAATAAGCCGCGGGTTGCTCTGGAAATTTGGGATAAAAACCCCGGGGAAGATTGGGCCGCGCCGGTCTTGGAGGTTTATAAGGATGTTTTAGATGATCCAGTCGCCTGGGCCCAAAAATGCGTCAATGAGTTCGGCGCTGACGCCGTGGCGCTGGTCCTGGCCAGCACCGATCCGAATGGTGATGATGCTTCCCCGGAATCAGCCGCGCAAACGGCCAAGAAGGTGGCTGAAGCTATCGATGTCCCCTTAATTATTTATGGCACTTCGGCGATGGAGAAGGATGCCGAGGTGTTGGCGGCGGTAGCCGAGGCCTGTCAAGGTCATAATGTCATTCTGGGACCGATTCAGGATAAGAATTATAAAAAAATCGGGGCCGCGGCCCTGGGCTATCAGC
This sequence comes from Desulfobacca sp., assembly GCA_028695935.1. GTDB lineage: Bacteria > Desulfobacterota > Desulfobaccia > Desulfobaccales > Desulfobaccaceae > Desulfobacca_B. The sequence continues at coordinate 724 of JAQVHY010000109.1, read as the reverse complement.
ATACCGTCGTCGCCAACACTCCGATCGACGTCAATTTAGCCAAACAATTGAACATTCTGTTAGGTAACCTGGGGGTGCCAGATACCCGGATTCTGGTCGATCCCACTACCGGCGGCCTGGGCTATGGTATGGAGTATAGTTATTCAGTAGTGGAACGTGACCGTATGGCCGCCCTGACCCAGGAAGACGAGAAATTACAACTGCCGATTTTGAATTATCTTGGCCACGAAGTCTGGAAGGTCAAAGAGTGTAAGCTGACCAATGACCAGGCCCCGGAATTAGGCGATCAGGTCCAGCGGGGCATCCTGATGGAAGCAATCACCGGGGTATCGTTGTTATTGGCGGGATCAGACCTGCTTATCATGCGCCACCCCGAGGCGGTTAAACTGGTCAAAGGCATGATCGACGAGCTAACCGCATAATCACCTTAACGGCCGATCAACAATCGGCCTTTTATATTTTTTTAAAACTTACGACTAGTGAACAAACAACCAAGGAGCCGGAAAGCCCGTGACTACAGAAGGTTGCAGCCAAGAAGGCCTTAACCCGGCTACCTAACAACAAAGGGTCCACGAAGGTAACCCAGCGAGTTGTGTAAGGAGGAATTCCATGGCAGAAGAGGTTGTCAAGGTAGAAAATCGGACTGTAGATCCGGCTGAACAACAGATGTTGAAACGTGCCCAGGCTGAGGGCTTTGAGACCATCTGGGATCGGGCCGACAAGA
>JAQVHY010000108.1 GCA_028695935.1 Desulfobacca sp. | reverse complement strand
ATAGCTATATTTGGTTCTCCAGACAAAGTGATACTTCAGGTCGGTAACTGTATGAGAACCCCGTTGGTAACCGTCTTTATCCATATAACGCTCTCCTCTGCAAATGTGAAGGAGAGTATATCGCTAACGACAATGCCCTTAAAAGGGTAACTGCTAAAGACTTTTCCGCCTAAAGGCGAAGGTTTATACCCCACTGTTTTGAAATCAATTCACACAAAAAAACTTGACACTACCGATTTTGTAAAACAATCTGGATGCCATCCTGACATTTATCGAAAAGGGGCAAGTATGTAATCAGGTCAACTGACCCTTGAATGGTGGAAATCGCCAAAGAAATGTTTGCCGAACAGGGCATCAAAGGCATCAAGGTGGCGGTAGTGGAAAGCCACGTGGAACCTTCCCTGATCATAGATCAGCTCCATCTTTTGAAGCCCCTAGGCCAGATGCCGCCCTTGACCAAGGAAGCGGTGCAGGAGAGCGCCATAGTGGCGGCCATGGGGATACCCCCTATATCGCAGCTCTGGAAAACGGGGCGCAGGTGGTCCTGTGCGGCCGCTCTTGCGATGTGGCTATTTTCGCCGCCGATCCGGTGCGCCGGGGGATGAATCCGGGCCTGGTCTACCAGACGGGTCACATCCTGGAATACGGGGCCCTCGCCTGCGATCCCGGTTCCGGCAGCGATTGCCTGATGGCGGAATTCCGGGACGATGACCGCGTGGTATTCACCCCGCCCAATGAAGCCCGGAAGGCCACCCCTTATTCCATCGCCGCCCACAGTCTCTATGAGGAGGCCCATCCGGTCCTGCAGCACTACCCCGAGGGGACCCTGGTGATGGCGGAGATGGAGTACTTTGAGGAACCGCCCCGATCTGCCGGCATCCGCAACGCCAAATTTGTCCGCGGCCCCCTGAGTGTGAAGCTGGAGGGGAGCCGAAAGATCGGGGAGCGGGTGGCCTCGTTTGTATCTCTGCGGAAAGAAGCGGCGCAATCCGTTGATCCCATTATGGACCGATACCTGGTTTACGGACTAAACGCCGTGGAGAGAAGGTGACTCCTGCCAGGAAAGGTGGAGATCGGCATCCTGATGGTCTTCCGGGGTGCCGAGGAGGAGTTGGTCGCCGCATTGGCCAGCGCCATCAAGGGATTCATGTTCCATTACGGCTACCCGGGCCGGCTTACCACCGCCGGCAACCTGGCCCACCCCATATCCCCCCTGGAACTGGTAAACGAAAACCCGGCAGGAGGCTTCACCGGCCTGGTGATTGGCGGCACCCGAGAGCCGCGGTTTATCGAGCAGGCCGAGGAAATATTTGCGGCGGTCATCAAGCTGGGCCAGGAGCAATATCCGGAGCTCATGGCGAAATGCCGGGTGGAATTTATCATCTCCGACCGAGAGCATCCCCTGATACTGCTGGACACGGTGGCCAAGACGCGGGCGGAGGCGGCGAGAATTCACAAGGAGGAACTTAAAAAGATCGAACCGTATGTGGATCCCGACCGCCCTTCTTTTTACCGGGTGACCGGCGGCGATGTCTATGTATGGAGCATTTATCATATCTGGGACGACGAGGAGGCCATAAAGAAACACCTTTTCCCCATCAAGATTTACGAGGCCAATGGCAGCGACTGGAAACTACTGAGCGAGGCCCGCCCGGTTTATCGGGACATCGGTCTGACCGATTATCCGGGAAACATCGATGAGAAGACCCTGAATTGCATCGAACCGGTGCCGCTCGAGGGGAAGCCGGTGGGTTACCGACCGCTGGTGGAGATGACCCGGGTGTTGCGGTCCAAGGATGCCGGGGTGAACTCAATAACCTACGATCTTTTCTTCCACACGGAAGAGGATTACCGGCAGGCCCTGGAATCCAACATGTTCACCAAAGAAGCGGTCGCCAAGATCTTAGGGGTGCCGGAGGAATATATTATCGGCAGCTATTATTGCGATCCCTGCTACGCCATCAAGGTGTCCCGCTATCGCGAGATGATCGCGGGTACCCCTGGAAGTCCTGATACCTTTGGGGCACAACAACAGATGCGACTTGAACTGCTCAAGATTCCAGTCTATGCGAAGGCTGGCAAATAATTGGGTGGTGGCAATGCTATTTGTGTTTGCTAGGTCGGCAGCCGGTTTTGCCAGGTCGGCCATCCCTGATCTGAAGGGTACCTGGTCATTGATAAGCAGGACGGATTTCGCTTATCCGACTTCATAGAGTCCAATAAGAAGAAAGAACCCGTTTCTGGGGTAATCGGCTTTGATAATCAAACCGTTTATCTAGTGAGTGATTATGGCAAAGATATGGGCCGTCTGGTCTCTCCTGACAAGATAGAGTCCATTTATCTCGCGGTCCCCCCGCGCCATTCGGTAGCGGCACGAGGGATATTTACCCGGGTGCGGTAATTGCGTCCTGCGAACGGACGGCTGCGCGCCGGTAGTATTGGACAGATAACGCCAATGCGGCAAAGTCTGGGTTATAAAATTACTAACCTAAGGAGGAGGTTTTATGCCCAACGAAATCGCTTTTGAGATGGCGGCCGGCAACCGGCTCCGGTTCGGCAAGGGGGTAACCCGGGAAATCGGCATGGACCTGGCGGATATGCAGGTTCGCCGGGTGATGGTGCTCACCGATGCCTATCTGGCTCAACTCCCCCCGGTGGCCGTGGTGCGGCAGTCCCTGGAAGACAACGGGGTTCCTTATGTCTTCTTTGATCGCGTCCGCATCGAACCCAATGACGCCTCCTTCCTGGATGCCATTGAGGTGGCCAAACAGGAGGAGGTGGACGCCTTCGTGGCGGTGGGTGGCGGCTCCACTATGGACACCGCCAAGGCGGCCAATCTCTACAGCACTTACCCGGCTGATTTTCTTGATTACTTTGCGCCGCCGGTGGGCAAGGGGCGGCAGGTTCCGGGCCCTTGTAAGCCCTTGATCGCAGTGCCCACCACCGCGGGCACCGGCAGTGAACATACCGGCATAGCGGTCGTGGACCTGGAGACGCTGCATGTTAAGGCGGCCTTTGTGCACCCATACACCAAACCGCTCTTGGGGGTCGCAGATCCGGAAAATACCAAAACCATGCCGCCCCTGGTAGCGGCCGCCACCGGCCTGGACGTCTTGAGTCATGTATTTGAATCCTACACTGCCATACCCTACTATCAACGCCCGCGTCCTGAACGTCCCAGTCTTAGACCCCCTTATCAGGGATCTAACCCTATCAGCGATGTCTGGTGTCTGGATACGCTACGGGTGGTGGCCAAATATCTCATTCGCGCCATTGAGGATCCAGAGGATGAGGAGGCCCGCAGCCACATGCTGTTAGCTTCCTCGTGCGCCGGCGTCGGCTTCGAAACCGCCGGGGTCGCTTTGCCGCATGGCCTGTCTTACTCCATCGCGGCCATGGTGCGCCACTATCGACCGGAGGGCTATCCCCCTGGCGACCATCCCTTAGTCCCACACGGTATTGCGGTTATCCTCACCGCGCCCGCGGTAGCACGGTTTACCGCACCGGCCTGTCCGGAGCGCCATCTTACGGTGGCCGAGATTCTGGGGGCCTCGGTTTCCCAGGCCAAACCAGAAGATGCCGGCAAAATCCTGGCGGACGAAATTATTGCCTTAATCCAGCGCTTGAAACTTCCCAATGGTACCAGCGCAATGGGATTCACCCGGGAAGACATCCCCCAAATGGTCAAGGGGGCTTTGCGGCAGCAGCGGAACCTGCATAATGCGCCTAGACTTCCCAGCGAAGATGATCTGGCCCAGATCTACGAGGAATCCTTGGTGCTGTGGTGACCGGTACTGGCATTACCGCTTCTCCTCAGCATGGGAAAAAAGTTCTAAATATCAAACAGGAGGCTGTCATGGCATCAACCACTACCGTCGGCAAGTATTTGACCAAACGTCTGGAACAGGCTGGATTAAAACACATTTTCGGGGTACCCGGTGATTACGTGCTGGATTTCTTTGATCTCTTGGAAGAGAGCAGCATGCAGGTGATCGGCACCTGTAATGAACTGAATGCCGGGTACGCGGCCGATGCCTATGCCCGTCTGCATGGAATTGGCGGCCTTTGTGTGACCTATGGGGTGGGAGGGTTCAGCGCCTATAATGCCATAGCCGGGGCATTCGCCGAGAGGCTGCCGGTGGTGCTGATCAGCGGCGGCCCCAGGCTGACCGAGCGGTCTGACCGCCACCTTTTGCATCATACCATCGGCAGTATGAACTTGCAGCATCGGGTCTTTGAACCCATTACCGCGGCCGCGGTGATTTTGAAGAAACCGGAACAGGCCCCCCAGCAGATCGACGCCACTCTCGGTGCCGGTCTCCGACGCCGACGCCCGGTCTATATCGAGATTCCGATGGATCTGGTGGCCCAACCTTGCATTGAGCCGGGACCCTTCGAGATCGATACCACCATCCCCACCGACCTGGGGGCCCTGGCCGAGGCCGTGGCGGAGGCAGTGACGCTGCTGACCGCGGCGCAAAACCCGATTATTTTAGCGGGCATTGAGGTTCACCGACTGCGGATCCAGGACGCCTTGGTGGCACTGATCAACCATAGCGGCTATGCGGTTGCCTCGACGCTGCTGGCCAAATCCGTAATTCCGGAGTCACATCCGCAATTTATCGGAGTCTACAAAGGATATCTCGGCAGGGAAACCGTCCAACGACGGGTGGAAGATGCCGACCTCATCTTATGCCTGGGAACCTTGATGACCGACGTCAATCTGGGACATGGCACCGCGCTGGTGTTGGATATTCCCAAGATGATTGTGGCCAACTCGGATAAAGTCCGTATCAAGCATCACGTCTATGATCAGGTCAGTTTACGGGATTTTATGGTAGGGTTGACGGCCAACCTGCCCCAAAGAGCTGCGGCCCCGATGATCTCTGCCTACGCAGAGAAAGGTGGAGTGGAGAAATTCGTTCCGGTACGGGATCAAGAAATTACTCATAAACGTTTTTATCAGCGATTACAACACTTTCTTGATCTCAACTCCTTGCTGGTGGTCGATACCGGGGACTCGATTTTTGCCGCTGCCGATCTTCTGCTGCCGGGAAAGGTCCCCTGTATCAACCAGTCCTTTTATATGTCCATCGGCTTCAGCGTGCCGGCTACCCTGGGGGCGAAATTGGCCGCGCCGGAGCGCCGCCCGGTCACGATTGTTGGGGACGGCGCCTTTCAGATGACGGCCCAGGAGTTGTCCACCATGATTCGCCATCGGCAGAACCCGGTAATCTTCCTGATCAATAACGACGGTTATACCATTGAACGCGCTCTTCATGAAGGCCCTTACAATGACCTGCACATGTGGCAGTATCATCGGCTGACCGAAGTCTTTAACGGCGGCTGGGGTTGCCAAGTCACCACCGAAGGGGAATTGGAGGATGCCTTACAAAAGGCTCAGGCCGAACCCGATACTTTGGCCTTTATTGAGGTCCGGCTGGATCGGCTGGATTGTTCGGAGGGCATTCTGCGGTTAGGCCAGATCTTCAAAGGTCACACCGCCCAGAAGTAGCGGTCTCCTTGCGGAGTCCTGCTCATTATTGAGGGGAATCGGATGAAAGTAGCCTTTTTTAACCTGGAAGGCTGGGAACCGGAAGTTTACCAGCAAACCTTTAAAGGCCATAATGTTGAGGTGCTCCAGCATCCTTACCTGAAAGAGGGGATAACCGTGGATAAGGCGGCGACCGTCGCGGGGGCCGAGATCCTGTCCATCGGCGCCATGAGTCGGGTCAATCAGGCGGTGCTGGCCGCCCTGCCACAGTTGAAATTGATCGCCACTCGGTGTACCGGCTTCGATCACATTGACGTGGGCTTTGCCAAAGAAAAGGGCATCGCCGTTTCCAACGTGCCGGTCTATGGAGAAAATACAGTGGCAGAGTATACCTTTGCCTTGATCCTGGCGCTGGCCCGCCGCCTGACCATTATGTTCGCACGATCCCAGCGGGGACGACTAAACCGCACCGACCTGAGGGGGATGGATCTGGCCAGCAGCACCTTGGGGGTGATCGGTACCGGGCGTATCGGCGCTCATGTGGTCAAAATCGCCAGTGGCTTTGATATGCGGATTTTATGCTATGATACCTATCAGAAACAGGAGTTGGTGGAGCGCTATGGGGTTAGATATCTATCGCTAGAGGAACTTCTGCGCGGTTCTGATATCATCACCCTTCACGTGCCTTATTGCCCCGCGACCCATCACTTGATCAACCGGGACAATATCGGATTAGTCAAGAAGGAAGCGCTCCTAGTCAATGCCGCCCGGGGCCCCATCACCGACACCTCGGCTCTCCTCTGGGCCCTGGAAAATGACCTCCTGGGGGGTCTGGCCCTGGATTCCTTTGAAGGGGAACTGCTGTGGCTCAAAGAAACCGAACTGGTGCATGGCCATGCCGAGTTTTCGCCTCAGGAGTATCGGTTGGCCTTCGAAAGTTTTTATCTAGAGCGGTTCCCCAACGTCATTCTCTCCCCCCATAACGCTTTCAATACCGTTCAGGCGGTGCAACGGATTCTGACTACCAATCTGGAGACCATTCTGACATTTATCGAAAAGGGGCAAGTATGCAATCAGGTCAACTGACCCTGGCGGCGAAGTCTCTGGTCATTTCATTTCCCCACTGCTGAAGAAGGAGACCTCAACTATGAAAGTCGGGCAACTACTGATTAAATGTCTGGAGAACGAAGGGGTCAACTACCCCTCCCTGAAGGGCGGAGCTTGAAAGCTCTGGTTGACTAGGGGGCATTGAAAACGATGCAGCAGTTACGAGAGAGAAGGCTAACCCACACACCCGCGGATATTCCGCACGTCTGCGGCAACTGTGGTCCGGCATTAAACAGTCCTGAGGGTAGGGATAGTGTGTCGGGCTTAAAAACCTCTTGTAACAACCCCGATGCGGCCCTAACTCCGCAAGGAGAGAACATGCAGATCTATGTTCTGAATCACAAGGGTAAACCCCTCATGCCCTGTTCTCCACGGACCGCCAGGTTGCTACTCAAGGAGAACAGGGCGAAGGTGGTAAAGCGGACGCCGTTTACCATCCGGTGGACGGTTCCCACTAGAAGTTACACGCAACCTATAACCCTCGGGGTCGATTCCGGCTATATCCATGTAGGGCTGTCGGCTGTCTCCGAGAGAAAAGAACTGTGTACAGCGGATGTGGCGCTTCGGACAGACATCGTTAAACTGAACTCCGAAAGAAGGACGTATCGCCGGTCTCGAAGAAACCGGAAGACTTGGTATCGTCAGCCGCGGTTTTTGAACCGAAAGAAACCTGATGGTTGGTTGGCTCCGAGTATCCAGCACAAGCTGGACAGCCATATCAAGGCCATCGACCGGATCAAGGGGATTCTACCCGTAACGGATATTGTGGTAGAAGTGGCGGCCTTTGACATCCAGAAAATCAAGAATCCGGACATTGAGGGCGTCCAATATCAGCAGGGCGACCAGGCCGGCTTCTGGAATGTCAGGGAATACGTGCTTTATCGGGACGGGCACCGATGCCGGCATTGCAAGGGTAAGTCCAAGGATCCGGTGTTAAATGTGCATCATATCGTTTCCCGGCAAATAGGCGGTGATAGGCCGGACAACCTCATTACTTTGTGCGAGACCTGTCATAAAAAGCACCATGCCGGGGAACTGAAGCTCAAGGTTAAGGCATCCAACGGTTTCAAGGCCGAAACCTTCATGTCCATGGTCCGTTGGCAGCTTATCAATCAGCTAAGGGAGCGCGGTGAGTCCGTCAGGCATACCTACGGACATATCACCAAGAGCCGAAGGATTGCTCTTGGTCTTCCCAAGTCTCATATATCGGATGCATTTGTGATTGCTGGCGGCAACGGTCAAACAAGAGCGGCTGAGTATCTATCCGTTAAGCAGGTCAGGAAGTGCAACCGGAAGCTATTCAGGGGGACGCGTAGCCACATCAAGAACACTGCTTCGAGATATGTATTGGGTTTTCAAAGGTTTGACAGGGTTCTTTGGAAAGGTCAAGAATGCTTTGTCTTCGGGAGAAGAACCACAGGATACTTTGACTTACGGAAGCTGGACGGGACCAAAGTGCATAGCTCTGCTTCGGCCCAAAAATGTCAACTCCTGGAATCAGCCAGGACATTTTTAGTAGAAAGGAGGGGCGCCGTTTCCTCTCCGGCATGAATGCCGGAGTCTCCACGGCGCATATATGATGAAATATGTTTTCGGCCTCCCCGGGGAAGAGAACCTCCATATCATAGATGCCCTGATGCATTCAGCCATCCGTTTTTATCCTGGTGCGCCATGAGCAAGGCGCCTCCTTCATGGCGGATATCTATGGCCGCTTGACGGGGAAAGCCGGGGGCTGTCTGGCCACTCTGGGTCCGGGGGCCATCAACCTGACCCTGGGGATCGCTGACGCCCAATTGGACAGTTCCCCAGTGGTAGCCCTGGCGGCTCAAGCCACCCTGGACCGGGTGTTCAAGGAATCCCATCAGTTCGTGGATTTAGTCCGCCTGTTTCGCCCCATCACCAAATGGGGGGATATGGTGGTTTTACCGGACACCACTCCCGAAATCTTGCGCAAGGCCTTCAAACAGGCCCAGAGTGAGCGTCCGGGGGCTACCCTGGTGGTGGTGCCTCAAGATGTGTGTGTGTGTGTGTGTGTGTCCCATGCGGAGACCTTGGCAAACCCCTTGCCGCCTGAGCACCCAAAACCGGAGACTCCGGCTCCTGGTCAGATAGCCCGGGCGGTGCAACTGATTAATGCGGCTCGTTACCCCTCCACCGGAATATCGCGGAGGTGGACAAATTCTATCCGGTGGCGGTAGGCATCGAAGGGAATATTGCCGAATCCCTGGATGCCCTCGCGGCTCAGGCCACCCCAAGAGATGAACAACAGATTATGAGATTACTGATCCGCAATCTGTTGAAGGAAGAATTGGAAACTTACCAGGAGGACCAATCTTTCCCTCTGAAACCCCAAAAAATTGCGGGGGACTTGCGCCGGGCTCTGGAAGAGACGGACATGGTCCTGTGCGACACCGGGGCCTTGAAAATGTGGATGGCCCGTCTGTTTCCCTGCTACCTGCCCAACTCCTGCCTCATGTCCAATGGTTTGGGAACCATGGGGTTTGCAGTGCCCGGGGCCCTGGCGGCCAAGCTGGTGTACCCGGAGCGTCGGGTGGTGGCGGTCAGCGGCGACGGCAGTTTCCTGATGAACTCCCAGGAACTGGAGACCGCCCATCGCGAGGGCCTTCCTTTTGTGGTCCTGGTGTGGAAAGATGACCACTACGGCCTGATCAAATGGAAACAGGAAATCAGCTTAGGTCGGACGGGATGCGTACAATTCACCAACCCGGACCTGGTCAAGTATGCTGAAAGCTTCGGTATCAAGGGTTATCGCATCCAGGCGGCGACGGAATTGCTTCCCATTCTCCGGGAAGCCCTGGCTGCCGATGAACTGGCGATCATCGAATGTCCGGTGGATTATTCCGAGAATAAGAGACTTTCAGAACGGTTGGGACACCTGACGCAACCCATTTAAACCTTGGGCCGGCGGGGTGCCGACCCCCAAGGCTCTGGGTAACGCACCAATCCTTAAAGTTCGAGCGACGTCGGCAGGTGTAGAAACTTTGGAAGACCTAGAGTTGAAACCGAAAACCGAAAACGGTTTTATCGCCCCACCCGCTCCTTGTCCCTGAGAATATAGGTAAAAAGTTCTTTGGCGAAAGGAGAATGGAGGTGGATGCTCTTAGGGTCTAAGTCGGCATTGAGGTATTGGAGCCGCAAAAAGTCTCCGTCCGGCGCGAAGTGCGGTAGGATTCCGGAGAAGAAAAAGCCCTCCGCTTCGGCGGCCTGGCACAGATAAGGTGTGCCGCCCTGCGCCAGCGGCAGGCAGAGCCCCACCACCTTGGCTCCCACCAGTTTGCAAAGATCCTGTCTTGCCTGGGAAATCTCCGGCAGGGTATCGTTGCCGATACGGTTCACTCGGATGGTGCCAATGCCGAGGGCCTGGTCATAATGAACCTTTAATTCCCCGGGCTCTGTGGGGTGGCTTTGCTCCAGAAATTGCACGTTCACCCCCAGGTTCTCATAAAGTTTCGCCAACATCTCCCGGTGCCGGGGGGGAGCGCAGATAACTTTGGGGCCTGGTGGCAATAAGTATTTGAAATAAAAGACTGTGGTTATCCGCTGGAGCCCCGGCTCCGCCTCGCTCTCCCATTGGCTGGAAGGCGGACGCCGATGCGGTAGCGTTTTAAAATGCGCTTGCAAGTCCAGGAGCCTGATGCCGGTGACATGGAGGCCGAGACTTTCACCGGCCTCCTGGCTGATGGTATGGATGGTCACCGCCTGGCCAAAAAGGCCGATTAACTCCCAGCGCTTAATCTCCTTATGGAGGCGGTCGCCCATGAGCTTGTGCAACCCATGGCCCCGGTGGGCCGGCGCTACCGCCATAGCGCCCAACTCCCCCAGCGGAGCCAGGTCCACCCGCATCAACCCCTCATGGCCGACAATTTCGCCATCGGCGGCCACTGCCACCACCCCTACTATCCGCCCAGAGGCAATGTTATGGTTGATCCAGTCCGGATAATAGAAGTCTTTGCGGGGGTAAGTGTAGCCATAAACCAGATAGATTAACTGGGTTAGCTGGATGCCGTCTCCCGGACGCAACAACCGGATATTGTAAGCGTCAGAGTCCGTCGGCTGGACCGTTTTGGTCTCTAGGGCGGTAGTCTCGGGATCCTGAGCTGGTAGGCGATAGCCCCCGGCCAGATTCTTGGTTAGGCGCAATTCATTGCCCTCTACCCCATGGTAAATCCAGCGTACTTCGTCGAAGCATTTTTGGATGGAGGCCAATCCCTGGCAGTCTGAGGCTGGGCTTCCGGGGCTGGGTTCGGAGGGTCTCAGCCCCCGGGTCTGGTAAAAAGGCATACCCTGATCGCAAACGGAAAGGGTCAAGGCTGCGGGCGTCAACTCTCCCACCAGCTTCAGACTGCCGGGTTCCTTGACATCAAAGGCATGTTCAATGGAATTCCGGCAAGCCTCCCAAACTGACAACGCGAGCGATTTCCCCTGATCTTCCGGGAGCCCGGCCAGCTGCGCCAGCCCCCGCACATAATCCTGCGCCATTCGCGCCATCCGCGTGTCCGCCGGCAATCTTAGTTCGGTTTCGATTATTGAAGGCATAATATTCCCCCCGTAAAAATTTGCGCTGATACCGTAGATTATCAGTAAACGCCCAAAATTACGAGGGGCGTTGAGTGATATCAGCTAGTTAGGTATCGGATCAACGAGCCTTTGTAGTGGCGGCATATAGATTTAATGGGATATAAAAATTCAATGACTATCGCCTAAAGGCGAAAGATTGTTTTGGGCGTAAACGCCTATTATGACTAAAGTCAACTATAAATTTCCGGATGAATCCGGCTCAAGTTTTTCATCTTCATTCTTGGGTTGTTCAG
>JAQVHY010000007.1 GCA_028695935.1 Desulfobacca sp. | reverse complement strand
GACAAAGAGCGGATAGTCATACTTCCAAGGTTTATCAAGAGAATGCTCCTGGATGTAACGTTGTAGCAAAGCCAGCGTGTTTTTCATAAGTGGAACCCTGCGAACCTTGTAGCCTTTTCCGGTGAGGATAAGCACTGCCGGATTGTCCAGTACAACATCCCGTACCCTGAGATTGGCTAATTCCTGCACTCTGCATCCGGAATCGTAGAGGACGCTCAAAAGCGTCAGGTCTCTTCTGCCTTTCACAGTCATTTTATCGGGCTGTGACAGCAAAAGTTTCATTGCCTCCGGTGTCAGATGCGGTACCGACGGCTTGGATGCCTTCTTAACCGGCAAGGCAATTACCTTTTGGAAATGAAGGATTCCAGATGGTTCCTCGTATTGGGCATACCTGAAAAAGGAATGTATGGCTGCAAGCCTTTGGTTCCTGGTTGCAGTGCTGCATTTACGTTCCTCTTCAAGCCATTCAAGAAAATCAGCAATCATTACATGGGTCAGCATGTCCATATTCAGCTTTTCGACTGGTATGTCCTTCTGTCCCTGACAGAAGCGGAGCAGCAGTTTAAAGGTATCACGGTAGGATGCTATCGTATTGCTGCTGGCGTTTTTCTGCCGTGGCAGATACACGGATAGGAATTCCGTAAGGTGAGTAGCAAAATCAGTAGGTTTCATCGCCATCACCTTCCAGTCGAGGGATCATATTGGGATAACATCCTTCGAGTTTAATGGATATGTCCGGAAAGATATCACCTGTAAGCCTGAGGTAATAGGCTGTTTCCTCAAAGGAAGCGTGCCCCATGTATGTTTTCAGTACAGGAAGATATGCAGCGCGGTCTTTTCCTTCCAGCACCCATTTTTTCAGGCAGTGGCAGGCATATGTATGACGAAAATCGTGGACCCTTGGGCCTTTTCCCCTCCCGCCGTGGGAAATGCCGGCTCTCCACAGGAATCGCCTGAAATTGTGGTAGATGTTTCCTATGGTCATTGGCTTTCCATGCAGTCCTGGGAAAAACCAATCAGATCCCTTTGAGAGTCTATGCACATTTTCAGAGTAGTCCCTGCATCGGCCCGTAAGCTCGTCTGACATCGCAACCAAACGGCTGTTGTCTTTCTTTGAGTGCTGAATGCCCAGTATGCCTGCATCCATATCCACATCTTCTACCTTCAGAAGCCTTGCTTCCGAAGAGCGAAGGCCGCAGGCATAAACCATCCGGAAGAATACCGGCATGATGAGATGACGATATGGACATCCACTGACCTAGCGACATTGATCTGTCTGATGGAAGAAGCGCTGCAGTTCATCTTCCGTATAGATGTGAGGGACATACTGCTGTGCTGCCGGGTAATATCCCTTTGGGAGGACGTATGCGCCAATCCCAATACCTTCCATATACATGGCAAGCTGCCGCAGGATGGAGGATCTTGCACATTGGTTGGCCTGTGCCTCATAATTCCTTTTTGAGCACCACTCCAGCACTATTTCCTTTGAAAGGATCGATGCTTCGGGATATTTTTCAGCGCTAAAGGAGGAAAATCTCAACAGATGCTCTGCTTCTGCCTCATATTTATACCCAACCGCCTGCTTCAACTGGACATGGTTCTTGATGTGCTCTGCAAATGGACCACTGAACAGGTAGTTTCTCATGAGCGCACCTCCGGAGTATCCAGACAGCATTCTTTCAGTTTATTGACGTCGACCTTCAAATAAACTGCTGTAGAGTTCGTGTCCGTATGACCCAGGATATCCGAGATGACAGCAAGCGGAGTGTCATGTTCAAGCATTCTTGAAGCTGCCGTATGGCGGAGAGAGTGCATGCCACGGTGCTTCTTTAAAGTAGGCAGATGTGCAATCCGCATATAATCGCGGATTATCTGATACAGATGATCGCCTTCTGAAAAGGGCAGAAATGGTGCCACATGCCTTACAAAAAGAATAGGAGAATCCACTTTGGGCCTGCCATACCTCAGATAATCAATGACAGCCCATCCAACTTCGGAAGGAATCGGCAGGGTTACTGTTTCCCTTGTTTTTGACTGGATAAATATCAGTCTTTTTGCCTCCCAGTGGAAACAGCCAAAGGCAAGGTTTTTGATGTCAGTAACTCTAAGACCCAACACGCAGGCAAGGAGAATAATGGCATAGTCCCGTTTTCCCTTTGGATTTCCTCGGTCAATGGCACCAATCAGCGCATCCAACTCTTCTTTCGTCCAGACGGATGGGATGCGTGTCTGCTTGCGAGCCTGAATCATCGGTGTCTTAGAGGCCAGGTCTGTTTTCAGGATGTCCTGCTCCTGCAGATATCTTAAAAAAGAACGTATGGAACAGATGTTCTGTTCTACGGTTTTATAGGTGTATCCGGCCAGAGTCCGTATATATCCATTGATGAGAGGAAGCTCGACACCACGGCAGTCACGGATTCCCTGGGAAACAAGATAATCCATGAGACGCTCCGACTGCTTAACGTAATGATCTACGGTTACTCTGGAATACCCCTTGTGCTCGCAGTATTTTCTAAAACCTTTGCTGACGCCCATGTAATAGGAATCTGCAAGCAGTTCCCTATGCTTATAGTACCGTCTCAGAACAGGGTGATGGAGCTGGAAGTCTCCAAGCATACGAATGATGCGGAGCTCCTGTGTGTCCTTCTGGGATAAGGTTTTGCCAAAATCCTTTTCAAGGATCTGATAATGGTGTTCGACGTAGTTGATTCCAAGCTGCTCGGAATAATAGATTTCACCCAGTTCTTGGGCGAATCGGATGATCTTCTTCCAACGGTTGCGGTAAAACTTCATGGAGCCTTCGGTGTAACCGAGCCGCAGTAGCTCCTGCTCCAACTCCTGTAACAGCTCTTTCAATGGCTTCTTTTGCATAAAACATATCTCCTTCAATGATTTTTTGAGCTTTTGCTCAGCCATCATTAGCGGAGATTATGCTAAGCAAATCAACAAGAAACCCTTGAATTGTCAGGAATTTTACTGGTTACTTTGCATAATTACTTTCTTTGCATAAGGAGCGTTATGCAAAGCTTTGCATAATCCGCCTTGAGGGGTTCCCTGCTTGGGTTTCGTCGTTTTATCGCCGCCATGGCCGTCACTCTCGACAATCTGGCATTTCAGCCACTTACGGATCAATGTCAGAACACTCCGGTCTGCAATCCGGCGCTCCAGGCAACGCATCAGCTTATCATGCGGTATGGTGTCAAAATAGCTGCTCAAATCAGCGTCCAAGGCGACTCGCAGACCTTGTTGGATGCCATCCGGCACCGCCGTCAAGGCGTCATGCGCCCCCCGGCCAGGGCGGAAGCCATACGAACAATCGGCAAAGTCGGCCTCAAAAATCGGCTCTATCACCAACAGCACGGCCATCTGAACTATCCGATCTTTAATCGTCGGAATACCCAGAGGTCTCAACTTGCCATTGGCTTTGGGAATGTACACCCGACGCACCGGCAGGGGCTGGTAGGTTTTCGCCTTCAACTCCTGCTCAATTTCATCCAGCAGCAGTTGGACTCCACCTTCCCGAGTCTTGATGGACGCCATGATCACGCCATCCACTCCTCCGGCACCGCCGTTGGCACAGACTCGCTTCCATGCCGTTTCCAGAACATCCCGTCGATAGATCCGATCATACAGGGCGTAGAACCGGAACTGCGGCTCTTGCTTGGCCTTACGGCCCAGTTTCCAGCGCAAGCGAGAAACCTTCAGGGGCAAACCGGGTTCTGGTTTGAACCCTTCTTCCGTAGTGGAACTTTCGTTCAAGCGGCTTTCCCTCTCTTGATGAAAACACGATCAAAGTCCTGCCCCTTGGCTCCACGGGGATTAGCCGCTTCCTCGCTACTATGGGCAGGTCCGACTCCCGGCCAGGACAGGAAAACAGGTTATGATTTCCCTGCCTCCTTTGGGCTGAGGCTACCTGCTGCCCAACCCGTCCTGCCGGGTCTCCCAGGTTCCCTGACGATTCTTTGGATACATGCCGCCTCCAAACACCCCGGACGGCCCAGCGCCACGCTCCTGTTGTCTGATGACGCCGGTGGCAGGCTTCCCCATAACTTGGGAGGGTCGCCGTCCGCCAATTTGCGTAACGAGGCCGAATCGAGTTCGCTCACGCTGCGGCCTGCATCCTGTCTCAGTCATATGACCTTGATCAACTCGCTTGACACTTCGGGTCACCCTTGGTGCCGAGTCGTGACTTCATGGTGAACAGGCAATTACCATGGATAGAACCTTACATCTATCTAGAACCGCCAGAGCTTGGCCTGGCGCACCAAGTTGCGCGGCCTCGATCCCCTGGACACCATCGTCAGCGCCATGAAAAGTTATGTGGTTACCGGCTCCATGCCTCCTTTGCCTGAGGCGAAGCTCTCAGTTAACTGAAGTGTTACTCAATATGAAAGCAATTGCCTTCGATACCCTAGAGTTTGCCAAACGTTTGCGGGAAGCGGGGTTTTCCGAGAAGCAGGCCGAAGCCCTGGCTACGGCAGTAGCAGAGATTATTGAAAGCCGCCTGGCTACCAAAGAAGATGTTGCCTTGCTGCAACGCGATATAGAGCAGTTAAGGGGTGAACTAAAACGAGATATCGAAGAATTGAGAGGTGAGGTAAAACGAGATATCGAAAGTTTAAGGCGCGACATGCAGGAACTGGAACTTCGCCTCAAACACGACCTCACCCTGCGTCTGGGTATCATGATGACCGCGGCGGTAGCTATTGTCGCCACCCTGGTAAAGCTGCTTTAACAAATTTTTTCGGTAAGGCCGGGGTTTTTCTCCCCCGGTCCCGGTCTATCTTCTTCCCTCCAAATTACCTGACCGCCTCCTTTAGTGCTTTCCCGGGCTTAAACTTAACCACTTTGATGATTTTTTCTTGTGGGCCAATTTTAAGGCTCAAGTCGAAAATGTTTCTAAAGAATTTTGGCAGGAAGTAATAAGGGCCCGGGAAGCCGAATTTGCGGAGGCTTATTGCTGATTTTACCCCTAGGTAAAGTTCTTTTTGCTTTTGACCGGGAATTGCTGTAATTCTAATTAACTATCCAGTTCTCTTATATCCTGTTGCCCTGAACCGGCACTCGAATACACTTGACAACATCCGCTGAGAGGTGTTACGGAAGACCATAAATATCTTATCGCCCTAACAGGAAGACATGAAAAAAGACGCTGCTCAACAGCCAAAGCTCGACCTCTCCCCCCCCCACCAGGAGGGGAAAAGGAGCGGTTCCGTTTACGGAGCCACGTTTATCCTTATGATGGGGGTCTGGGTCCTGCTGTCGGGTAAATTCGACCCCTTTCATTTGGCACTGGGCGTGCTGTCCAGCGCCTTGGTGTCGTATTTTTCCGCGGACCTTCTCTTTTCCGAACCTCTGACCGGAAAAACCATCCGAACGGCTTTCGGGTTTTTGAGATATCTGCCCTGGCTGCTGTATCAGATTTTGCTATCGGCCCTGCATGTATTGTATCTTTCTTTTCATCCTCGGATGATGGAACTGATCGACCCCCAGGTATTGCGGTTTCGAAGCCGGTTAAAGAGCGACCTGGCCCAGGTGACCTTTGCCAATTCGATCACCCTGACGCCAGGGACGATCACGATCTACGTTAATTTTCACCGGGACTTCAGCGTGCACGCTATCGACCGTTTCAGCGGGGAGGATCTGCCCGGGGAGATGGAGCGGCGCATCGCCCGGGCCTTCGGGGAGGAGTAAAGGTGGATGATTTTTTCTTGGGATGCAGTCTCTTTCTGGGCGGCCTGATAATGCTTTCGCTCTATCGGGGCATTTTCGGCCCCACAGTGTTGGACCGTATGATCGGGGTGAACGCCATCGGGACCAAGACGACGGTGCTGCTGATTTTTATCGGCCTGCTGTATCACCGGCTGGACATGTTCGTCGACATCGCCCTGGCCTATGCCCTGTTGAATTTTATCGCCGTCCTGGCGGCAGCCCGGTATTTTCAGAAGCGCAAAGGGCTTTATGAAAGACTTTATTAGCATCGGGGACGGACCTCGGCCTTCGGCCGACATCTGGAAATTGCTTCGGCGGAAGTTTTCGAGGCGCCCATTTAAGGAGGGCGTATGGTGATTGATCTGATCGTCGCCTTCTGCCTGGTGGTAGGGCTGATATTTTTTGCCGGCGGGACTTTGGGCCTTTTGCGTTTTCCCGACTTTTATTCCCGGCTGCATCCGGCCGGCAAGCTGGACACCATGGGGTCCTTTCTGGTCCTGCTCGGGCTGGCCATTCATCAACTGTTTCCCCTGACCCTGGGTACCGTGCTCACCGGTCTGAAGCTGATGCTGATCGTGGTCTTCGTCTTTTTGGCCAGCCCAACGGCTACCCATGCCATCGTGGACGCCGGGTTCCGGGCTGGGCTGGAGCCCTGGAGAAAGGGGGATCCCCGGAGGTAAGCCGATGATTTGGCAACTTGATCTGCTCATACTGACCCTGGTGGTGCTCTGCGGGATCGGGGCGATCATGATCCGGGACCTGCTGGGAGCGGCCATCCTGTTCGGCGCCTACAGTTTCATGATGTGCCTGCTCTGGGCGATCATGGGGGCGGTGGACGTGGCCTTCACCGAAGCCTCGGTGGGAGCCGGGGTCAGCACGGTATTTTTCATAGCTGCGGTGTATCACACCACCCGGAGGACGAAGGATTGAAAACCCTGGGACTTATCATTGTCGGGCTGGTGGGGGCGGGCCTGGTCTATGCCACGATCGATTTTCCCCCGTTCGGGGATCCTAAATCCCCGGCGAGCCTCCATGTCTCGCCCCGTTACCTTGAAAAGACGGTGGAGGAAACCGCCGTCCCCAATGCGGTGACCTCGGTACTGGGAGATTACCGGGGCTTCGATACCATGTTTGAGACTACGGTCATTTTCTGCGCCGGGGTGGCCTGTTTCTTGCTGTTACGAATCCCCCGGCGCCGGTCGTCAGGCCCCCGGCAGTACCGGCACCGGCTGACCGGTTTGACCTTTCGAATCAAGGAGGGGGGGGAGATTTTTCTGCCCTTACGGGAATTCGAGCCGGTGGACAGCATCTGGACGCCCCATGATTTCATCATCGAAAAGGTCTGCCGCTATCTGATTCCTTTCATCCAGCTTTTCGGCCTGTATGTTATCGCCCACGGGCATCACAGTCCCGGGGGAGGATTTCAGGGGGGGGTAATCCTGGGGGCCAGCATCATCCTGCTTTCCGTGTCCCACAACCTGCGGACCGCCCTAAACCGCATGGGGGAAAAGATTAGCGCCCTTTTCAGTCCCGTCGGGGTGTTCATCTTCGCCGGGACCGGGGCCCTGTGTCTGGTTTTGGGATATCGCTTTCTGGACTATCAGGCCCTGGCCGCCCTGTTGCCCGGGGGGCCGATCATGGCCCGCTCCCACGGGATTTTATTGGTGGAGGTGGGGGTAGGCATGGCGGTTATGGGCACCATGGTCTGGATCTTCAAGAACCTGGCTTCCCGAGGCCGGTATGACGAGGGGTTGTAGGCTATGGAAGCGGTCCTTAACCTGATCATTGAAAAATACAATTATTGGATCTACATTACCCTGATGATGATCGGTCTCTATGCGATGATCGCCAAGAATAACTTGGTGAAGAAGATCGTCGGGATGAACATTTTTCAGACGGCCGTCATCCTGTTTTATGTTTCCACCGGGGTTAAGAAAGGGGCCACTATTCCGATCATCGAACACGGCCACGACGTTGCCCACCAGGCCGTCCGGGCCGCCGATTACATCAACCCCCTGCCCCACGTCCTGATGCTTACCGCCATCGTCGTCTCGGTAGCCACGTTGGGCGTAGCCCTGGCCATTGCCATCAAGGTTTATCATCGTTACCAGACCCTGGAAGAAGACGAAATCCTAGAGCAGATTCGAGAGCTATGAGCGAACACTATCCTGCCCTGCTGGTCATCCTCCCCCTGTTAGCTTCTTTTTTCATCAGTGCCGCTGGCTGGCTCCGGCCGGTCTGTTGTTTCCCGTTGGCCCTGGCCGCCCTGGGCAGCAGCCTCCTGGTTTCTCTGGGGTTGCTCGGCGACGTGATTAGCGGTGGCCCGGTTTCCTACTGGATGGGGGGCTGGCCCCCTCCCTGGGGGATCTACTACCGGGTGGACTACCTGAACGCCCTGGTCCTGGCCGTGGTTTGCGCAGTGGGATTCGTCAACCTGATCGCGGCCCGACCCAGCGTGGAAAAGGACTTTCCGGAAAAAGCCGGTCCTTTTTATACCCTCTATGTGTTGTTTGTCACCGGACTGCTGGGGATGGTGGCTACCGGCGACGCCTTCAACCTTTATGTCCTGCTGGAAATTGCCGCTATTACCGGCTATGCCCTGATCGCCCTGGGAAAAGGCCGGGCGGCCCTCTCCAGTCTCCATTACGTGTTCCTGGGGACCATCGGGGCCTGTTTTTATCTCCTCGGAGTCGGCTACCTGTACATCATCACCGGTTCGCTGAACATGGAGGACATCGCCCGCTTGCTGCCGCCCCTGTACGAGTCGAAAGTGGTGACCGTGGCCTTTGCGATCCTGATGGTCGGGGTCTGGCTCAAGATGGGTTTTTTTCCGCTCCATGCCTGGCTGCCCAACGCCTACACCTATGCGCCGTCGCCGGTGAGCAGCTTGGTGGCCCCCCTGATGACTAAGGTGATGGTCTATGTCATGATCCGGATGGTCCTGACCGTCTTCACCGTGGACTTCGCCTTTTTAGTCTTAAGGTTAAACGAGGTGGTGGTCTGGCTGGCCGTCATCGCAATCGTCATGGGGTCCCTGCTGGCCCTGGCCGAGAAGGACGTGAAGCGGATGCTGACCTTCATCGTGGTGGCCGAGGTGGGCTATATGGTCGGCGGTTTCTGGCTGGGCAACCAGGCGGGTTTCACCGGGGCGGTCCTGCACATCCTCAACGACGCCCTGATGACTCTCTGCCTTTTTCTCGCCGTGGGAAATATCGTGCATGTCAACGGGGACAGCCGGTGGGAAAGTCTGCCGGGCCTGTTTCGAACCATGCCCTGGACCATGGGAGCCCTGGTGGTGGGGGCCTTGTCGATCATCGGGGTCCCGCCGACCTGCGGGTTCTTCAGCAAGTGGTATCTCTTGCTGGGGGCGATCCAGGGCGGCCATTACGGGTTTTTGGTGGCCCTGCTGTTCAGCAGCCTGGTGAGTGTGGTCTTGTTTTTCCGGATCTTCGAGATCGGCTTTTTCGAACCCTTCGGAGCCTCCCATGGCTCGGCCCACGGCGAGGGCGGACCGGCCATCCAGGAAGCCCCGCTGGGCATGCTGGTGCCGCTTTGGATGACGGCCCTGGGCCTGATCCTGGTAGGCCTATACACCGGAGAAATCGTCGGGCGAGTGATCCGCCACGCCGTTCCGGGAATGATGCTCTGAACACAGGTGGACTGAAGTGGAACCGTTGTCTTCCCTAAAACCGCTGATCGCTGTGCTGGTGTCCCTCGGCGTGGTCCCCATCCTGATTTCCAGCCGCAACGCCAACGTCCGGGAGGCCTGGACCTTTGGGGCCGCCGGCCTGAAGTTTTTAATCATCCTTTCCATGCTGCCGACGGTCTTGGAGGGCCGGGAACTGGTCTGCACCCTGGTGGAAGTCCTGCCCGGAGTAGCCCTCCGCCTGCGGGTGGACGCCTTAGGGATGCTCTTCGCCCTGGTGGCCTCCTCGCTGTGGATCATCACCTCGGCCTATTCCATCGGCTATATGCGGGGATTGGACGAGCATAGCCAGACCCGTTATTTTTGTTTTTTCGCCCTGGCCCTTTCGGCCACCATTGGCGCGGCCTTTTCCGCCAATCTCTTTACCCTGTATCTGTTTTACGAAATGCTTTCCTTTGCCACCTATCCCCTGGTCACCCACCACCAGGATGCGGAGGCGCGGCGCTCAGGCCGTAAGTATCTCTTATATATCGTGGGCACCTCCATCGGGCTGGTCCTGCCGGCCATGGTCATCTCCTATCACCTGTCCGGAACGCTGGAATTCTCGGGGCAGGGGTTTCTCCCGCGCTCGGCCTCGCCTATCCTGCTGGGGGTCCTGTTGTTCATGTTCTTGTTCGGCTTTGCCAAGGCGGCGATCATCCCCCTGCACGCCTGGCTGCCGGCGGCCATGGTGGCGCCGACCCCGGTGAGCGCCCTGCTCCATGCCGTGGCCGTGGTCAAGGTGGGGGTCTTTTCCATTCTCCGGATCCTCACCGGGGTGTTTGGCCTTGACCTGTTGGCCTCCCTGCATCTGGGCACGGCGGTGGCCTACGTGGCGGCCTTTACGATCATCGTCGCCTCCTTAATCGCCCTGACCCAGAAAGAAATGAAACGTCTCCTGGCCTTCTCCACCATCGGCCAGTTGTCCTACATCGTGCTGGGGGCGGCCCTGCTCTCACCCAAAGGCCTCATGGGTGGCATGGTTCATATCGCCATGCACGCCTTCGGCAAGATCACGCTGTTTTTCTGCGCCGGCGCCATCTTTGTGGCCACCGGGAAGAAGTACATCAATGAAATGGTGGGTATCGGCAAACGGATGCCGGTCACCATGACCGCCTTTTTCATCGGCGCCCTGTCCATTATCGGCATCCCCCCCGGTGGCGGCTTTCTCAGCAAATGGTACCTGGTCCTCGGGGCGCTGCAGGCCGACCAGTTTCCCTTGCTGCTGGTCATTCTGGTCAGTTCCCTGCTGAACGCCGCCTATTTTATACCTATCGTCTACCGGGCCTTCTTTGTCGGTTCCCGGGAAACTAATTTCCCGGACACCGTCTCGGAAGCACCGATTTTCTGCGTAGCGCCCCTGGCGCTGACCGCCCTGATTTCCTTGGCGTTGTTTTTTTATCCTCAGCCATTTTTGGACCTGGCGCAGCTGGCTGTCCAGGCCCTGCTCGGAGGAACTGGAAAATGAGCGGAGAACCTT
The DNA here is from genome assembly GCA_028695935.1 of Desulfobacca sp. Taxonomy (GTDB): domain Bacteria; phylum Desulfobacterota; class Desulfobaccia; order Desulfobaccales; family Desulfobaccaceae; genus Desulfobacca_B. Next base: position 34,172 of record JAQVHY010000007.1, on the reverse strand, counting down.
CCGACAAAATGGAACTGCGGCACGATCCCGTTCCAGGATACCGGCCCTTTTTCTTCATCATCCTGGCCGCCGGGGTGATCTACCTGGCCTTGATTTTTTATTACACCTTATAAGGACCCGGCCATGTCCGAGACGACGGCAAAAGAAAAACAGTATCTGTTCGACAAACCGGCCAACATCAAGCGATTCTTTTGGATCTTTTATTTTGTTCTGGTGCTGCTGCTGGTCCTCGACCTGTTGCTTCCCAAGCACGCCATTTTCCCCTGGGAGAACTGGCCTCAGTTTTACGCCGCCTTTGGGTTCGTGAGCTTCGTGGCGCTGGTGCTGGCCGCCAAGTATGTCCTGCGGCCCTTGGTAATGCGGAAAGAGGATTACTACGATGAATAGCGGCCTGCCGCCAGCCCTGGTTTTCATCGGGGGAGCGCTGGTGCTGCCCTTTCTCAAGGGGAGGATCCAGGCCGGTTTCCTGCTCCTTTTACCGGTTATCGGATTCCTGAATCTGCTCCAGTTGTCCACCGGGATTCATGGCATAATTGCCTTCTGGGATTATCAACTCATCCTGGCCCGGGTGGACCGGCTCAGCCTCCTGTTTGGATATATCTTTCACCTGGTCGCTTTTCTCGGTGCCATCTATGCCCTGCACGTCCGGGATGATCTGGAACAGATGGCCGGCCTGGTCTACGCCGGCAGCGCCCTGGGAGTGGTGTTTGCCGGGGACCTCTTGACCCTGTTCGTGTTCTGGGAATTGTTGACCGTCAGTTCGGTCTTCCTCATCTGGAACCGGCGCACCCGGGAGTCTCTGGCCGCCGGCTTCCGCTACCTTCTGGTCCATGTGGTCGGCGGCCTCTGCCTGCTGGCCGGTGTGACCCTCCAGATTCACCAGACTGGGTCCTTGGCCTTCGAATACATCGGATTAAACGGCCTAGCCACCTACCTGATCTTTTTCGGGGTGGGGGTCAACTGCGCCTGGCCGCTGCTGCACCCCTGGTTGACCGATGCCTATCCAGAGGCCACCGTCACCGGGGTGATCTGGCTAAGCGCTTTTACCACCAAAACTGCCGTCTATGTCCTGGCCCGGGGCTTTCCGGGGACCGAGGTCCTGATCTGGATCGGAACCATCATGACCGCCTTCCCCATCTTTTACGCGGTCATCGAAAACGACCTGCGCCGGGTGCTGGCCTACAGCCTCATCAACCAGGTGGGGTTCATGGTCTGCGGGATCGGCATCGGCACCCCGTTGGCGATCAACGGAGCGATCTCCCACGCCTTCAACGACATCCTCTTCAAGGCCCTGCTGTTCATGTCCATAGGCGCGGTCCTCTACCGCACCGGCACGACCAAGGCTACCGATCTCGGGGGGCTTTATAAGACCATGCCTCTGACCTGTATCTGTTGCATAGTGGGAGCGGCCTCCATCTCAGCCTTCCCCCTCTTCAGCGGCTTTGTCAGCAAGTCCATGGTCATGGAAGCAGCCGCCCTGGGCGATCTGCGCCTCATCTGGTTTATCCTCCTGTTCGCCTCCGCCGGGGTGTTGGAACACGCGGGGATCAAGGTCCCGTTCTTCGCCTTCTTTTCCCACGACTCTGGGTTGCGTCCCAAAGAAGCCCCCTGGAATATGTCCCTGGCCATGGTCCTGACGGCCGGCCTCTGCATTTTTATCGGTTCCTTCCCCGGCCCGCTCTATAGTCTCCTGCCGTATCCCGTAGACTACGAACCCTATACGGCCGCCCACGTGATCGGGCAGCTACAGCTCCTGTTATTCGCCGCGTTGGCCTTTCCCCTGCTCCTGCTCTCGGGCATCTATCCAGCGGAGATCCGGAGAATCAACCTCGACGCCGACTGGTTCTACCGCCGCGGGGGGCGGCTCTTTTACCGGATCATGGACCGGGCCCTGAACGGCTTGAACGACCGGGCCGAGCAGGTCTTCAGCCTGGGACTGGCGGGGTGGTTGGGCCGCCGGTCGCGCGACCTCCCCTTCCGCCTGGCCCTGCTCCTCCTCTATCCCCTCTGGCTGGCCCGGGGGCTTCGGGGCGAGGAGCTCCGGAAAAAACGCCTGGCCCTGCAACAGGCCCTGGCCGACGGCGCCTCTCCACTGGGGATCGGTGCCGCGGTCGCCACGGCCTTCCTGCTGCTGTTTATCATCTTATCCGGTCTGGTCTGACAAGGAGCGCGGTATGGTAGCCATCCACGACTTGAAAAAAATTCTGATCTTGCGGGACTTCACCAATCCCATGCTGGAGGAACTGCGGCTCCTGGTCCAGTCCCGGGAATGTAAGGAACAAGAAATCATCTTCAACGAAAACGATCCGGCGGAATTCTTTTATATGCTCAAAACGGGTAAAATTCTCCTGGAAGTGGAGATCTCACCCCGGGTGATGATGTCGCTGGGCTCGATAAAATACGGAAACTCCTTCGGCTGGTCAGCCCTCTCCCCCGCCGACCGGACCCACAAGTCCAACGCCCTGTGCACCGAACCGTCCGTGATCTTTTGGGTCCCCGGAGCGGAATTCCTGCAGATCCTCGACCGCCACCCGGAGGGGTACAAGGTCATGAAAAACATCTTCGCCATCTTTAAACGACGCCTGGAGCGGCGAACGGTCCAGCTCATCAACGTCATCCGCAACCACCCGGAAATGAAGGAACTGGTCCAGGAATGATCGGGTATATCACCCTACGGCCCCGGGGCTGCCTAGTCTTTCCCCAAAAAATACCGGCAGCCCCGCTGGTCTGCTTCACTGGAGGATAAGAAGCGCGGCTCCCACCACAGTTTGAGCAGGTGCAGCACTTCCTCTACACTGATAGCCTGCATACAGTAATTGCAAGAACAGTGTTTGGTCAGGCAAGGTTCGCAGGTACATACCCCTGGCTTTTTATAAAGAAATTTTCCCCATTCCACCTCATATGGTCCGATCCGGTCCGGATGGTCGGCGCCGAGCAGAGCCAGACTGGGAATTCCCAAAGCCAAGGCCATATGGAGCGGACCGCTGTCGTTGCCCACGAAGAGTCGACATCTGGATAATAAACCGGCTACGGCCAGGAGACTGAAACGGCCTCCGGTCACCAGGCTGGGACCAGGGATTTGCTGGGCAATGGCTTCGGCGACGATCCGGTCCGACTTGCCGCTAATGATCAGCAGATCGGCCTGATATTCCTGGTAGAGTTGGGCTCCCAGGCGAATATAGTATTCTTGGGGCCACCATTTATAGGCCCCGGAACCAGTAGGGTGTAAGGCTATCAGTAATTTGGGCGTCCGGCCAAAATTTCTAGCCAAGATAGCGTCGGCCTGGTCTAAGCAATCCCGAGGTAGAAAAATATCCATCTTCTTCTCGGGAGTATCGGCTCCACAGCGGCGGACATAATTCAGCCGCCTCTCGATGGCGTGTTCATAGGGATCTGAGATGGCTATCTTGGCGGAATAGATAAAGGCTAGAGGACTTTTGCTAGAACCTATGATATATGGGGCTTTGGTTAGGAAGGCTAATAACGTCGCCTCGGGATCATTGCCATGGAGAATGACAACCAGATCATAATTTCTCCGACGGAGGGCCTGGGCCAGACTAATAAGTCGCCAGTTGCGGCCGGGATAGACAAAAATTTGATTAATATAGGGATTATGAGACAACAGCGCGGACCAGCGATGGTGGCATAAGAAATCGATCTGCCAGCTCGGATAGGTAGTCTTAACGGCCCGCAGGGCCGGCGTGGAAAAAAGGGTATCACCCAATCCGGTCATACTGATGAGCAGTACCCGCGTCACCTGCTGCGGATCAAAATTTTCCCATGGGCTGGGAGTCGCAGCCGCCGATTGGTATCGTAAGAAGCATTTGGTCAGAAACAATAAGAACTTATGCCACATAACAGTTTTTAATGAAGCTCCTGGCCCCGCGAGTTTGCGATTATCCGGTCATAGAACATTTCTAAATCCTGGGCGATTTTTTGCCAAGCAAAGTTCTGCTGCACCCAGAGGCGCCCCTGTTCCCCTATTTTTCGGCTGCGCTCCCGATCCTCCAGGAGCATAACCATCTTTTGGGCCAGCTCGTCGGGATTATCTTTTTCTTCCAAAAGCACTCCGTTCAGGCCGTCCTTAACTACCTCTGGTATCCCTCCCATCCGGGTGGCGATAATCGGCAACCCACTCGCTGAGGCCTCCAGAAAGACCATCCCTAACCCTTCGGCAATTTGAGAAGGACCGACAAAAAGGTCTCCTAACAGGTAGGCTTGCGGCATCTGAGACGGAGGGATAAATCCGGTAAGCACTATCCGACCCGCGGCCCTATCGATCTGTTGACAAAGTTCCTTGTAAAAAGCTGTTACTCGCTGAGTCCGGCCCCGACCAAATTCTGTCCCTCCCACCAGCACCAGGACCGCGTCTGGTATTATTCGCCAGACTCTCGACATGGCCCCCAGAATGAGGTCAACCCCTTTGCTTTCCCGCAGTTTGCCAACATAAAGAACGGTTGGTTCATCTGAGAGTTGATATTGATGCCGAACTTCTTGGGCTTGCCGGGTTTGGTCCCAGCGAGAGCGAAACGCCTTGACATCTACGCCATTATAAATCACCGAGTACGCGGCTGCTCCTAGCCCCAAGCGGTTTTTCTCGGCATTTAAGACGAATTGGCTACAAGCCACCAATCCTTCGACGGGTATCATGGTTCCCGGTTCCGGTCTTTCGCGTTTACCCAAGGAATTATAGAGGTTATGTAAGTGTAAAATAACCGGTGCCTTTACGGCGTAACGTTGTTTTAAGGAGAGAGCCAACAATGGACGGTTGTGAACGTGAACCAGAACGGGTTGCCGGTGGTGAATGAGCTTGGCCACCTGCCGATCGTAGAGGGGAAAATATTCCCGATAGCGTCGATATAACCATGCTCTCCAGCCAGACATGGGGACGCGGATATATTCCACGTTATCCCGACGTTCCTGCCTGGGCAAATCCGGATCAGCAGGAGAGACAATCAGCGGCCGATACCTGGTCAGACACGAGGCCGCCTTTTCAATGAAAAGTTCGGCGGCTCCCCCCCGGATCGGGGGGATGGGAAAGAGTTCAGAGCCGATTAACATGACAGTTGGCATGGCTGCTTGTTGATAGATCTGGTATTGAAGATGATAAGCCGGTTACCAAATCTAATCTTGGGGCAATTTTTAAAAAGTTAAGCTTCAAGGGCGTTCTTATGTTAAGGTGATGTTGATCGAGCGGGGCGCTAATGAAGCTTAAAGAAGAAATATCATGGCTGCTAAGAACCCTGCAATGGAATTTGTTGTCCCGCCGGGAGAGTACGGGGAGCGTCCATTAACACATAAGTAACCGCGGTTAGTCAGCATCTCGGAGTCAATTTAGCACTATGGCGGCTCATAGTTCTAATTCCCGTTATCGAGTTATAATTATTCTGGTAGGTTTTGCCTTGCTAATGGCTTTGGGTTGTACTTTGTACAGAGTATGTACCCCCTGGAATCTGAGTCATGATCAGATTTACTTGGGAACCTTCGATGCCAAAGCTGCTGATCCCAGTTTATTTAACAGAGATTCCGCCTTTCACGATGAGTCTTTTTTTAGCCACTATCTGCCCATATTTCGCCAGTTATTAACATTCCTAAGCCAACTTAGCGGTTCATTTGAAGCGGGGCTATGGCTGTTAGTCCCTATCCTGGTGTTTATCTACGCTTTAGGGTGGGGCATATTGTTGTGGCGCTGGCATCACTCGTGGTGGATTGTCCTGTTGTTTACCTTTTTAGCCATCCCTTATCGTCCTGCGCCGTTAGGGGAGGTTTGGGGCGTCGCCGGCGTAGAAGGTATGGTCGCCCGAACCCTGGTCACCGCGCCCGCGCCCTACCTGTTTTTAATTTTTTTTAGCTGGCTGAAGGAACCGCGTTATTGGCCGGCTATTCTATTAGGCAGCTTGACCGGATTGGGAGCCTTTATTTATCCTTTGACTCCCCTATCTTACGTGGAACTTTTTGCCGGCCTGTTTTTAATTTGCCATTGGCGCAATAAATCCACTTGGAGCATGTTGGCCCTGATGTTGATGATCTTTGGGGTTCTGGCCGTATATCCCGGCACCCTAAGGGAACAACAAGCCTGGGCTCCCGGGTTAGGAATTTCTTTTGATGATTTCCGGCACGTGGTGCAGATTATGTTCAAGATCCCTGACCCGTGGCATAGTTTCCAAGGAAATAAGCTAATCCGTCACCTGTCTTTGCTGATCGTGGTTTTGGCAATTTTTGGCGGCAGATATCTCTTTGCCGCCCCAGATAAAAAAAGTCGGGCGGCATTGCAGTTATGGCTTTGGGGTGGCCTTACCGTAGTTTATCTCTGTTGGCGCATCGTCGGCAAAGGCGCGGGATTGTCCTGGCTTTATGCGACGCTCGCGGTTTACGTGATTTTTTGCTTTTACCGACAACAGTTGCAACGTCAGGATTGGTGGTTATTAGGATGGGGATTCGTTACTCTGGTCATCTATTTGGTCCCTTCTTATTTGATAACGGTGATCTGGCTCAATGTGGAGTATGTCCCCTTGACTACCTGGGTGGTAGAGTACCGCCGGGTAGCACGCCTGATTCATCCTTTTAGTTATTTAATGGGGGCTCAAGCGGCCGTTTACTTGCTCCCCTGTATAAGCCAGCTTCTCCGGAGCTCATTAACGGCAGTGCAAGTTGAATATACCCTCATCACCCTGGCGATGTTTAACCGCACCATCTTTTGGGTTACGGCATTAGCGGTGAGCCTGTTTGAAGCCGGGCGCCGTTGGTCTCGCCGTTATGGCCCAGGGCTGGCCGGCATACTCTGGTTAACTGTGCTGGCTGGTGGATATTTTGCTGGTTATATCTCGGTCCCGGGCTCCAAAGAGCTTTTCGCGCCCATCTCAACGTTTACGACCTTTAGTTCTGACTATCTGAAAAATGAAGAAGAGTTGGCCAATTGGGCGCGGGAACATACCCCGAAGGATGCCCTTTTTTATCACCAGTCGGCTTTTTTCCGTTATCGGGCCCGTCGCAGTATCACGCACGGTCACCCCACCTGGGGGGAAACGGGAAATTATCGTACTACCGACATAGTAAACTTATATTACCGTAGTCTAAAGTTGCAGGAAGCCTATAAACATCCGGAGAGCTTAGTACAGCACGCGGCGAGGCTTAAGGCGGATTATATTGTAATTGACAAGCAAGAAGGGGTTAATTTAAACTTACCCCTAGTTTTTGAGAATCAGAGATTTCTAGTTTATCAGCTCCAGCAGCGCTGAGACGCGCGGTTCTCAGAACGGTACACTTCCCATCCGGATCGGAGTACCATAATAGAGCATAACCAGGGTAAGATTACGCCTGGGCCTGATACCTTGCTCATTATTCCGGCTTATAATGAAGCCAAAGATCTCCAGGTATTGCTGCCCAAGGTTAAGGCCCGGTACCCGGAGATGCCCGTGCTGGTAGTGGACGATGGCTCGCAAGACCAGACCAGGGCGATCGCCCAGGCCCAGCAAGTCGCGGTGGTTTCACATCCTTTCAATTTGGGCTATGGCGCGGCGATCCAGACGGGATACAAATATGCCCTGGAGAAGCAATGCCCCTATGTGGTCCAAATGGACGCAGACGGGCAGCATGAAGTAGAGGATGTGGCGCTCTTAGTGCAGCCCGTCAAACAAGGTCTTTGTGATCTAGCCTTAGGAAGCCGGTTTCTCAATGATGCCTCCTATCGGCCGGCTTGGCCGCGGCGAGTGGGCATCCGATTCTTTCGCGGGATCACCAAACTGATCACCGGGCAACCCATTACTGATCCGACCAGTGGCTTTCAAGCCATGAATCGCAGGGTATTACAAATTTTTACCGGTCGCCATTTTCCAGATGATTATCCGGATGCCGATGTCTTGGTGATGTTAAATTTTTATGGGATCACTATCCAAGAAATCCCGGTGCGGATGTATGCGTCAACCACCAGATCCATGCATCATGGCTGGTGGCGGCCTTTTTTTTACATGGCGAAGATGTGCTTTTCTTTATTGATAACTTGTTCTTTAAAAGGTCACTTCAGACGGCGCCGTAGCTCGGTCTAGGAAGCCTGAGTGGCATTGCTTTTGAATATTATGACTACCCATCAAAAAATTGCTTCTACTGTTATTGCTTTAATAATGGTAAGCATCATTTTTTATCTGGTGCGCAAACGCCGCTTGCGCGAGGAGTATGCCCTATTCTGGATCGGTTGCGGTATCCTGATGCTAGGAGTCATCTGGTTTTATCAAGGACTCTTGTTTGTAAGTTCCTTAATTGGCAGTGTCACCCCGACGACGACCTTATTCTTGTTCGGATTTATTTTTGTCTTACTGTTGTGCTTAAAAATTTCGGTCCGCCTTTCCCAGCTTAAAACCCAGATGAAAATATTAGCTCAGGAAGTGGCTCTGATCACAACCTATAAAGACGAACACCACCCTCCGGAACCGGGAGATTCTGAAAAGCCTTGCAACAAACCGACACCCTGACTCTACAGCCGGCTGAGAATACCTTGCTAAGCACCAGAAAAATTAAAGTGTTAAGATGCTTAGGTCATCAAGAGTGGCTCAGTGTGGAACTCAGGCGGCGCATTATTAAAAAATTTGTTAATCACAACACGGTCGGTTCGCAGAAATTTGAAATAGATTTCTTTGGCTTGAGATATCGTGGTAATTTAACCGAGTTGATCGATTGGTTTGTTTATTTTTTTGGCGCTTACGAAAAACAAGAGCTGTTTTTATTGCGAGATCTGGTCAGTGCGAAACCGGAGCCGGTCTTTCTCGATATCGGCGCGAGCGTGGGCCAACATTCCTTATTTATGTCCCAGTTCTGTGCCCAGGTGCATGCCTTCGAACCATATGCGCGAGCCAGAGAACGGTTACAAGAGAAAATCGCGCTAAATCAGCTGCAAAATATCATGGTTCATAGTGTGGGCTTGGGAGCGCACAACGAGGATCTAGAGTTTTATGCCCCGGTGGGTCATAATATCGGCGTCGGCTCTTTTTTAGCGCATCACCGCCATAAACATCAGCCCATCGGCAAATTAAGAGTAGTAAATGGAGATGATTATCTTTCTGGATTAGCCTTGCCCAGACTTGACTTAATCAAGATTGATGTAGAAGGCTTCGAAGCATATGTCTTGAGCGGTCTGAGCAGTACCCTAAAGCGGTTCCGGCCGCTGCTGGTTATGGAGTTAACCAATTATAATGCTAAAAATGGCAGTCTAGTACAGGAAATCAAAGACCTGTTGCCAAGAGAATACGCCATTCAACAGGTTAGTTATAATAATTTTTGGTCTCTAACTAACCGTAAACTTTATAAACTGCGCGGTCTTAAGGTATATGAGTCGTCGATACTGCCGCGCAATATAAACTTAGTTCTCATGCCAGGTTAGGCTTAAAGTCTAGCGAAGTCGTTTATAATGTCAATTGTTTTCAAATAGAAAAAAGGATATTTGCTAACATGGCAGTCATTCAAAGAATTGTCGAATATCTTAAAGCAGCGCGCCTCAGGGTCGTTAATAACTATATCGAGGGTAGATTATTAGATATAGGCTGTGGAGATAATACTTTAGTTAAAAAATATCATCCTAATGGAATCGGCGTAGATGTATTCAATTATTACGGCAAAGTAGACTTGGTAGTTAAATCCTCAGCAGAGCTGCCCTTGCAATCGGAATCCTTTGACACTATAACCATAGTAGCTGCCCTTAATCACATACCTAATTACAAAGCGACCCTTGCCGAGGCTCGGCGCTTATTGAAACCAGGAGGGAAAATCATTATTACTATGCCGATCGGCTTTGCCCAAAAATTATGGCATAGAATTACCCATAATTATGATGATGATCAACTCTTCAGGGGGATTAACGAAGCTGAAGAGAGATACTATATTCCAACAACAGAGATTGTCACAGCTCTTCAAGAAGTCGGCTATAAACTAGAAAAGCGGGAACGCTTCGTATTCGGTTTGAATAATTTGATTATTGCAGTGAAAGCTCCGGGACCAAAGTCAGAATATTAAGCATAGGCTTTGCGCCACCTGACAATAAACTAGATATTATCTTGCTCTAGTCTGAGCCATCAACGAGAGGTCGATGCATATTTTACTTCTTAATCCGCCGGCCCAGCGATCGGAGTCCGCCAGTTTATTAGTGCCTCCGCTGGGATTGGCATACATCGCGGCGGTCCTGCAACAAGCAGGCTATCAGGTCAAGATCAAGGACGCTTATGCCGAACGAATGAGTTGGGAGGCCTTGGCCTCATACCTTAAAGCTGAACAGCCGGATATCTTAGGTCTGAGTAGCGTAACTCATACCATAGAAGCAACAGCTAAAGCGATGAGCCTGGCCCGGCCCCATGTGAATGCTATCATCGTCGGCGGGCCTCATATCTCTGCCTGGGGGAATCAGATTTTTCAACAGTACCCCGAGATAGACTTAGGGGTAGTGGGCGAAGGCGAGGAAACTATTGTGGAGTTAGTAGCGGCTCTGGCTGCTGGTCGCTCTCCGGCTGGCATTCCGGGAGTAATCGGAAAAGATTTTGTCGGCCCCCCCCGCCCGCTCATCCGTGATCTTAATGGACTGCCCTTTCCCGCCCGCGGCCTTTTGCCCCTGGACAGTTACCACTATGCCCTTTCGAAGAAAAGGCGGTTTACCACGTTGTTCACTTCTCGGGGTTGCCCCTACCACTGTATTTTCTGTGACAAGTCGATCTTCGGGTCTCGCTGGCGAGCCCGTTCGGCAAGCAACATTTTGGCAGAAATTGACGAATTAGTTCAACGTTTCCATATAACTTCCCTGATTATTTATGATGATCTCTTTACTCTTAATAATGACAGAGTAAAAGCGGTCTGTGAGGGGATCTTGCAACGCGGCTATCAGCTGGATTGGAAATGTGAAAGCCGGGTCAATTTAGTCGATCTGGAAACTCTGAAGCTGATGAAACGGGCGGGGTGTTCCCTGGTAGCTTATGGGGTGGAATCCGGCAATCAACATGGTCTGGATTATTTAAATAAAAAGATCACGGTGGAGCAGATCCGCCGGGCCTTTGCCCTTACCCATCAAGTGGGGTTGGAGACCATGGCCTATTTTATTCTAGGCCTTCCGGTAGAGAGTTACGCAGACGAACTTCGGACTATAGAATTCGCTAAGGAAATCGATCCTACTTATGTGCAGTTTAGCACTCTCTCCCCGTACTACGGCACTCGCCTGTATGAGGAAGCTCAGGAAAGGAAATGGTATACTGAGGTCGAGACCTTTGGGCCCATGGACAAAGGCCACAAAAGGCCCTTGATCCTGGCACCCCAATGGAATATGGACGATCTGCAACGGATTTTACGGCGCGCCCACCGCTCCTTTTATTTTAGGCCCAGCTACATCCTGAAAAGGTTGGTGGCGATCAAAAGCTTTTCTCAACTAACCAATGCCTGCCAGGGGGGCCTGGATCTACTAAGGTGGATAACGAAGAAACGCTCCCTGCCCGCTAACTCCTAAGAGATTCTGGATCATTCAAGCCCCCATGTTTAGTTCACTGAGGAATCTCCAGCGCCTGGCTAATAAAGGAAGCTATTTCTGGTTCGGGTCGATCCTGCTGCTTGCCCTAGTAGTGCGAATTTTATGGCTGCTCATATTTCAGCAAGAATATGGCCATGATGCAATTCGCTATCTTTGGGTTAGTGAGCACGTTACCTACCAGGAGTGGGAGCGTCTTCCCCAACTCTTTACTTCTCCTTTGCTACCCTTTGCTATCGGTCTATTATCATGGCTAACCGGGGAGAATCTCTGGACCGGCCGGATATTTTGTCTGCTTTGCAATACCAGCGCCGTAGGACTGGCCATGCTGTTCACCCGCCGCGTGATTCCCCCATGGCCGGCCCTGGCCTGGCTGACGGGAATAGGCCTGGCATTAAACCACGTTTGGGCGGAATTAGCTCCTTTTGTGATGACCGACAATCTCTTCTACCCTATTCTATTAGGCCTATTGCTCCTCATGGTTAGCTTATTAAAAAATCCCACCTGGGAGGCGGGGTTGGCCTTCGGAGGACTATGGGCCCTGCTGTATCTGACTCGAGATAACGGCCTTTACTGTGGCGGCGTCATTTTTGGTGTGTTAGTTATAACTCGCCTATGGAAAGTCGGAGGCATAAAAACTAGAATTAAGCAGTTTCTAAAACTAAGTGGGTCGGTCTTAGTGATCTTGGTTGCCATTATCAGCCTGTGGGTCTATTATTATTACTGTACCTTTGGCGTTATTTCTTTAGGCGAGGGGTGGCGATTCTATCTGAATTGGGTCCAGGCCGACGTCCAGGGAGAACATCCGCTGAAATATCATGCGGGTACTGTAGGACCTTTTAAATATAGACCTTATGAATATATGGAGTACACCAGAGCGCCACTGCCCAACGATCCCCGTTATCCTAAAGCAAGGGCGGGAAACTTCATGCGGGATATGGTCACAAGAGTATCAGGGATTCCGCGCAACCTTCATTTTGCCGTAAAAGAAATTAAGTTAATCCTGCTTCCTGGTGTGATTGGACTGATATTATTATTCCGAGGACACTATTATCAAGGTATAAACCTGAGTTTACTGGCGCCGGCATTATGGGCTAGCCTAGTGTTATTAGGTTTACACCTGGTCGCTCTGGTCAGAGAAGCCCGTCATATCGCCTGGTTTTTCCCCTGGCTGTATCTGGGGCTATCCGCCTCTACTCTCTGGGTTTGGAATTACTTACACATCAAAGTGCAAAGTAATTCCCGGAAAACCTGGTTATCTTTTTTACTTGTCCTGGTCTTTGTTTTCCTTCTGCTTTACCCAGATTATTTTAAGGAATTCCCGCGCAAATGGCGAATGCGCCAGACACCCCATCTGTATCAATTAGCTTCTGAATATATTTTAAAAAATCATGGCCCTGGCGCAGTGATTAGCTCTCGACATATTGAAGTGGTGTATCGCAGTCGGGGTTTGGCCATTGGTCTTCCCGAAGGCAACGCCGCGGAGCTGGTGGAATGGTTATATCTGGGCGGTGCAGATTATCTCCTGTTTACCAACAAGTATCCCCGGACCAGTGCCCAAGAATTTTTCTGGGATGATCAAGACAAAATCCAACGGCAGTACCAGGAATTAAAACTGGTGGCGGACTTCCACTCTGATAACCGCGCCTATCCGCAGCACGGACGGCTTTTCCGTTTCCATCCGAATCCGGCCAGGCTGACCAAGTATCGGGAACAATATCCCTGGGCCGGGACGCCGCCCCGCGCCCCCGGGCCGAAATATTCTAAGTGCTCGGCGCATTGACATGGATGGCGAAGCTCTGTCATACTCTGAGGCGTTTTGAGTGGGCTCTACAATGTTAAGCAATCTTCCTCAGCGAGTCCTGATGGTTTCCTATGGCCCGAAGCCCCCGTTGGCCGAGGCTATGGCCGCTGGTTTTGAATCTTTGGGAATCAAGACCAAAATTTTTCACTCCTGGCCGTGTAATACACTCTACGACCGCTTTATTATTCATCCTGTCAACCATTATGCCCGGGCCTTGCGGCTAGTGCCCAAAAATACTAATTTATTTGAAGGGCATCCTAAGTCTCATAAAGAATGGCGCAGCCAGGAATTACTCCGATTAGCCCTGAAATTTAAACCCGAGCTGATCATTATAACCGGCATACAACGTTTTAAAGAAGCTGTGCTGGAAAAATTACACCAGCTGACCACAGTGTTTTACTGGTTCAGCGAATCGGAGGACCGGTTCCCCGAGATTAAAAATGAGCTGAAATTTTATCATCATACTTATTTCTTCTCCTCTGCCGCCCTTGCCCAAGCTCAAGAACTGGGCTTTAAAAATCTAGGTTTCCTGCAACCCGGGGTTGATACCAACAGATTCCGGCCGCTGCCGCAGAGGCAGATCTATGACTGGTGTTTTGTGGGGCAGTGGCATGAACGTCGCCAGCAATATGTCGCAGGACTGGCCGAGGTTTCTAAAAACTTCGTGCTCTACGGCAGCCGCTGGCGTAAACATAATTGGCATAACCCGCGTATTTTGTTTCGGATAAAAGGCACGGGCATCTGGGGGGATGAAGTAGTCAAGTTATATAATCAGACCAAGGTGGTGGTTAACATTTCGGTATGGAGTGATGAGACCAAGGGCGGTGCCGGAGCTAATACCCGTGTGTTGGAAGTTCCAGCCTGTCAGGTCTGTTTGCTGAGTGATTTCAATCGCGATGCCGAGCTTTTGATGACGCCGGGGAAAGAGTTTGTCAGCGCCCAAAACCTTCCGGAGATGCAGCAAAAGTTGGCAGAACTGCTAGCCAATGCCGAACAACGCCGTCAAATCGCCCAGAATGGCTATAACCGGGCCTCAACGGGCCGGACTTATAATGATCTGGCAGTCCAGCTCTGCACCGACTGGGAGGCACAGCGGAGGGGCGACCAATAATACCAAGTTGTTATCAAAAAGGGAATATCCTCATTGTAGGAGCTTGATTTAGCAAGCCCTTTAGGGCGCAATGAATTGCGCCCCTACGGTTAAATTAATTTTTTGAACGCAACCTGTTATAAGCCATACTTTTTGATTGCCAAAAACTGCACTTAAACCAAAGAACTTTAAATATTACTTAACTAATACCTTTTGAACGCCAATGGGTATCAGATTGGGAGGCACCCTTGAATAACGATTTACCCGTGATCCCGGTTCTTAAGCCCTGTTACGATGAAGAAGAGATTAAGGCGGTATCCGACGTCCTTAGGAGTGGCTGGGTGGGATTAGGGCCCAAAACTCAAGAATTTGAAGAGGCCTTTGCCAATTATATTGGCTGCGATTTCGCCGTGGGACTGAACTCAGGTACTGCGGCCTTGCACCTGGCGGTATTATCTCTACAATTAAAGCCGGGAGACGAAGTAATTGTTCCGCCCATCACCTTTGTGTCTACCTGTCATGTGGTGCGCTACTGTCATGCCATCCCGGTTTTTTGCGATGTTTGCCCGGATACCTTAAATATTGATCCCGGGGATATTGAAAAAAAACTTACTCCCCAAACCAAAGCCCTTGTCTGTGTTCATTATGGCGGTCATCCCTGCGATATGGACGCGATCTTTGAATTAACTGAACCGCGGGGCATTAACGTGATTGAAGATGCCGCGCATGCTTGTGGCGCGACTTATAAGGACCGCAAAGTAGGGGGTATTTCAGAAATCACCTGTTTCAGTTTTCATGCCGTAAAAAATCTGGCTATGGGTGAAGGTGGGGCGATTACCATTAATTCAGACTGGTATGCCAGATTTTTTAGAGAGATGCGCTGGCTGGGCATCACTAAAGATACCTATACCCGAACGGTCGATGAGAAGGTTTATGCTTGGCGCTATTGGGTTGATAAGCTCGGCTATAAATACCACCTGTCTGACATCGCGGCGGCCATTGGTTTAGTGCAATTGCAAAAACTTGAGGCAAATAATACCAAACGTCGCGCTCTGGTGGAAAGATATAACCAGGCGTTTGCCAATCTAGAGTATATCGAAACACCGGTAGAGCACGATTATGCTAAAAGCTCATGGCATCTATACGTGATCAAACTTCCTAATCAGCGTTGCCGCGATGACCTCATCAGACATCTTAAAGAGCATAAAATAAGTCCCGGGGTCCATTATTATCCCATCAATTTGCATCCGTATTATAAGGATGTGAAAGCCGAAGTCCCGGTCGCCAACGCCATCTGGAAACGGATCCTGACTTTGCCCCTCTTCCCCGGTCTTTCCTATGCAGATCAGGATCGGGTAATCGAGGCAGTCATGTCATTTAAGGCATGAAATTTATTGGTAAAGACGCATCCCTAGAAATCCCGGGTCAAAGGGTTCAACTTCGCCTTATCAGTCAAAAAGAGCGCGAGTTAATCAGGCAATGGCGAAATAAGGACCACATCCGGGTATGGTTTAAGTATTCAGAGATCATCTCGCCAGCCAAGCATAAAGCCTGGTGGGAGGCATATCAGCAGTGCGATAATGATTTGATGTTCATCATCTGGCAGAAAGTCCAAGCTCGCCCCATTGGGACCGTCGCTTTATATGATATTGATTTTAATGCTGGTTCTGCCGAATTTGGGCGTTTAATTATTGCTTCGGCTGACCATCGGGGGCAAGGATTGGCCCAGGAAGCCTCTCAGGTCCTTATCGATTGGGCCAGGCAAGAGCTGTCTCTGACCAGGATCTACCTTGAGGTTCATATGAACAATGCCCCAGCGATCGCTATTTATAGAAAACTCGGTTTTTCAGAGCTAGGGAGTTGCGGACAATTTTTTAAGATGGAATTGCGTTTCCCTCTGGGTCAATATCGCTGAGGCATCACTAACGGTGATAAATTACTGTAGGGTGGGGTAGTTGACGGCTGCTGTAATAACGGCGGTTGGCGGGCGTGCGATGTGACCATGAAGCCCCCCCATCCGGGCGAGATTATCCGAGACTTATGCATCAAGCCGCTTTACGATGCGAACAACCCGCAGTCATGATAAAGCGAAAACATCTGGTTGCCGCCGAGGTTGACAAGCTTATAGCCGCCATCAAGGGCAGCCGTAGTGAGATTGCCAGCGTCAGCCAGACTGATGCCCTGTTGGAGAGGGTTCTTCCACGTGAGCATTAGTTATCGAGGCAGGAATGGTGATAATGGACAGACCGGGCAATGGCCGCAGGTGCAGAGCTGGTTAATATTGTTGATTATTCTTTATTTGTTGCTGCCTACTCCGATTTGGGGAGCGACCGAAGAAGCAAGGAATCTCGAGGAGGCGGCACCAAACTCTGGCGTAGCCCTAAAAGAAGTGAAGCCGCCATCAACCTTTGGACCAATAATTACCGGGACTGCAGTGCCGGCTGCCCGGGGTGAATTTGAAATCAAAGCTACTTGGTTGGTTGAGGTGGTGCGCGACCGATTCAGTCCCAGTTGGCGAAGCGTCTCGGCCGGCGGTGATTTCACCAGTTTTTCTATGCTTCTGGAGTTTACTTACGGTTTAATAGACAATATGGAGATGGCTTTTGAGTTGGTGCCTTATATCCATAACTGGGCCGACCATGTCACTGAGCCCGGACCCCTGGGGGAGCACCAGGCTGATTTTGGGGGACTGGGGGATATGTACTTATCGTTTAAATATCAATTAATCCCCGAGGGTCCAAAGACGCCTACGGTTACTGGTCTATTTGGGATAGTGTTTCCCACCGGTCATCATGCCGGTTGTCTCCCCAGCCACCTGGGCACCGACGAACTGGGGGATGGCACTTATGCCTTTCGCATCGGGTTTAATCTCGCTAAGTGGCTGCCACCCTTCAAGTTGTACGCTAACCTGTGGTATAATATGCATACCGATTATACCGGGGACGGAGAATATGTCCAGGGCAATACTCTCCTGGTCCGTTATCACCCGCGCGATACGGTCACGGTTAAATTGGCAGCGGAATATCCCCTTACCGGGCGATGGATCAGCCTGCTGGAACTCTATAGCACCTGGGACGGCGGCCGCTTGTTGGGCCCCCACCCCAATAAAGAACCCACAGCACGCCTGGGAACGGTGCCGGGTATCGAATACATCGCTAACCATAACCTCTCTATGGCCTTGGGTCTATGCATCGACCTGATTGGCAAGAATAAGGAGGCCTGTTTAACCCCGATTTTTTCCATGAAATATGTTTTTTGAACCACTTCTAATAATAAATCGCCATCAAACGGATATTTTTGGTAGGGGCGTGATTGATCACGCCTTTTAGAGCAACAAATTGCACTCCTACCGTTAGAGGAAATTATCGCCGCTAAAATTTAACATCAGGATAATGATAGTGATATGACACATAAGTCGCGCTACATTTTCATCCACTGATATGGTTGGGGTGTTGATTCAAATAGACTATTCCCTGGAGAAGGCCGGCTTCGATTTCCTCAGGGGTTTTGTAATCGGTATTGTGCAACGACACCCTGTAAAGGGTCCGGTAGAAATGGGGTAGTCATAGTAAGCCAAGACGCCCGAGCGATACAGAGCCAGGGTTTTGGCGAACTTGATGAGCATGGCGATACCAGAGGCCATGGCTCGCTTGACCCTTGGATGGCACCAACAATAAAATTAAAACCATGAAACGCCAAGCCTACGGCTATCGTGATCTCTAATTCTTCAAACTCAAGATCCTGGCCTTGCATGAAACCAAGTAAGCTTTAGTCGGCTGAACCTTATTTTTAAAAACATTTTTGCGAGGTTATAAATGCGAAGCTTATTTATTATAGTGTTAGCCAGTTCTATCTTTATTATGGCTTGTTCTAATTCAACTAAGGAAAAAGAACTTATCGTTTATGCCTCAGTGGACCAAAACTATTCAGAACCCATCATTCAAAAATTTGCCCAAAAAACCAAAATAAAAGTCTTGCCGGTTTATGATGTGGAGGCTGCCAAGACCACCGGACTGGTGAACCGCCTGGTAGCGGAAAAACCCCGTCCCCAGGCAGACGTTTTCTGGAACGGGGAATTCGCCCAGACCTTACTCCTCAAGGACAAGGGAGTGCTGGCCCCCTATATGTCGCCCTCGGCCAAAGACCTGCCTGCCGAATATAAAGACCCGGAGGGCTATTGGAACGGATTTGCGGGCCGGGCCCGGGTCCTACTGGTCAATACTCGGGGTTTGACACCATCTCAATGTCCCGTTTCTTTATTCGATCTACTTAATGCTGCCTTGCCGGCCCAGCAAATGGGGTTGGCTTACCCCCTTTTTGGCACCACCCTTACCCACGCTGCGGCTCTATACGCTTACCTGGGCCCTCAGGAGGGAAAAGCCTTCTTCGAGAAGATCAAGGAACGCGGCCTGCGCATTGCTGCGGGTAATGGCGCGGTCAGGGATTTGGTGGTCCAGGGGCAACTGCTTATTGGCTTGACGGATACGGACGATGCCTGCGGGGCAGTAAGGCGTGGAGCAGAGGTTGCAGCCGTCTTTCCTGATCAAGAAGGTATGGGGACTCTGATAATTCCCAACACGGTGGCCCTGGTGGCAGGCGGTCCCCATCCACAGGAAGGGCAGGCCTTTATCGACTTTTTGCTGAGTCCTGAGGTGGAAAAAATGATGCTGGCGTCGGGATGGTGCCAGGTGCCTGCGCGACCGGTCGACGCCCAACCTGTCTGTTTCAAGGGAACCAGCATCAAAGGCATGAATCTGACTCTTCAACAAATTTATCAACAGTTGCCACTGGTACAAAAGGACATGAGGGAGTTGTTTGTTCGGTAATGGATAGTCACCCTCTGGTGGCCTTTCTGCGACCATGCCGATGGTTCGCGCCGGTCATCCGGGACATGGGACACCGGGGAGCTCTGCTGGTTGGCGTCGCGGTGGTCATGGGACCGTTTCTGGTATTGCTGTGCCAATTAGGACGGGACGCAGTTGCCGATCATAGCCAATGGCTGTGGCTGGCAATTCCTTCAGGGCGACGCGGGCCGTTGTTGGCCAGGAGCCTGTTACTGGCGTGCGGAGTGGCGGGGGCCGGGACGGTTTTGGGCGTTCTGGGGGCCATTTTCTTGTGGCGCTGGCAAAAGGGGTGGCTCTCATACCTGCGGTGGCTACCGTTGATCTTGTTACCGGTCCCCTTCTGCGTGCATGCTTTGGCTTGGTGGACCCTGGTGGACGGTGTTAATTATGGCCTCGCCTGGTTCGGTCTACCGGCTCTTTCTTTCCAGGGTGGACTGGCTGCCGGGTGGGTGCAAATGATGGCCCTGTTGCCCCTGGCGGTGGGACTGGCGCTCTTGGGGCTGGAGACGGTGGACCCGGCCCTCATCGAGGCGGGCCGGCTTGTCCGTTCCGATATAGCGACCCTGGGGCGAATTGTCCTTCCTCTGGCCGCCCCGAAGATTCTGGCGGGGGCGGGCTTCCTTTTTCTTCTCAGTATCACCGATTACAGTGTGCCCTCGCTTTTTCAATACCATGTTTATGCTTTAGAGATCTTTGCGGAATTCAGCGCCAGCCACGAACCGGCCAGGGCTCTGGCCATGTCGTTACCGCTCCTGTTGGTAACGGTAGGGGTTGTCGTTGGCTCCATAACAGGCCTGCGAGATTCCCTCCAGCCTCCGGCCTGGACCATCAATGCCTGGGAGAGACCACCAGAATGGTCCCGATATTTTGTGGTTTTGCAGTACGGTGCTATGGGTCTGCTTCTGAGTCTGGTCACCGTGCTGCTTCTGGGTTTAGGGATCTCCGCCGGTGGGTGGACCCAGATGGCGGACGCGGTTACCTCTGCGGTCCCGGAAATTACTTATAGCCTGCGTATCGCAAGCCTTACTGCTGTCCTTTGCCTTCCCCCGGCGTTGGCCATGGCCCGGGAGCTTCAAAAAGACAAAGGCGATAAACTCTTGTGGTGGCTGATCATTGCCGCGACGCTCGCCATTCCGGCGCCACTCATCGGCGTTGGCCTGATCTCCCTGGGAAACACCCCATGGTTCCCTAGGTTCATGAGTGGAACTGGGATGGTTCCGGTGTTGGCCGATCTTAGCCGCTTCACCCCCTGGGCCGCAGTGGTGCTGCTGGTCCAGTTAAAGTCCGTCAATCCTTTGTGGATTGAGGCAGCCCGGGTCCTGCAAACCAGCCGCTTCCAAACCTGGTTTCAGGTTGAGCTGCCGATTCTGGCACCAGGCTTGCTGGCGGGAGCCGGGTTAGCCTTCATGCTGTCCATCGGAGAATTGGGCGCAACCCTTCTGGTAGCTCCTCCAGGGCAGGCCACCCTGGTCATGAGGATTTATAACTACCTGCACTATGGCGCTGCAGACACAGTGGCCAGCCTTTGCCTGGTCCTTGCGGCCACAGTGCTGCTAGCCGGCTGTGGTGCGGCCCTGGTCCTGGCGGCCTGGTTTCGCCTATTGCCCCGGTCATAAGGATTTTGGCTTCAAGGTCGGCCTGCCCCCTGGCATTGAAACCAGACCGAGTCTTGGGGGAGTTTTGCTGTCTCGTTGAACCGGAAAAAAGCCCGAGGAGGTTTCCGGATGTTTTTGGGGAAAACACTTTTGGGCCTTATCGTGGTGATTGTCTTTGTGGTAGGTTATTGCATCACCTCTCGCTGTCGACGTAAACACACGCCAACAGGATATAACGACCTTGCGCCAGTCTCTCCGGAGATTGCTACTAACGCCAGATGCCCGATATGCGGCAACCCTCAACCTCCCGGAAGTAAATTTTGTGAGCAATGTGGCACCCAGTTGCCACTCCGGGTTGCTCCTACTATCTGCCCTCGATGTTCCAGTCAGGTAACCCCTGGGGAACGCTTTTGTGGGCAATGCGGTACATCCTTAATGCCTAGTAGATAACTACGGTTAAATTTTTATGATCCGAACAGTCCAGCTGAGTAAAAGCTTCGGAACGGTAGACGCAGTAGTGGAGGTTTCTTTTGTTGTGCCCGCTCAGGGGACTCTGACCATTTTGGGGCCCTCAGGCAGTGGGAAGACTTCTCTTCTGCGACTTATCGCTGGTCTGGACCTTCCGAATGCAGGCGAAATCTATCTGGACGGCAAGTTGGCCAGCCGACCGGGCTGGTCTCTGGAACCTTACCGCCGCGGAATCGGCTTCCTTTTCCAGACACCGGCACTGTGGCCCCACCTAACCGTGGCCCAGAATATCCTGTTTGGTCTGCATCACCTGCCAAGGCCAGCAGCCCGGGCGCGACTGGAGGAACTCTTGGAGCAGATGGTTCTTTGCGATGTTGCCAACCGTTTCCCCTACCAGGTCTCTGGTGGAGAAGCCAGACGGGTAAGTCTGGCCCGCACTCTGGCCCCGCGGCCCCCCATCTTGCTCATGGACGAACCCCTCATTAATCTTGATCTCGAACTCAAAGAACAGCTAATGCATCTCATCAAGGCAGCCGTGACTCGACACCACGCAACCCTGATTTATGTGACTCATGATCTCATAGAGGCTGCTACAATTTCACAGGATTTTCTCTTCCTGGAAAAAGGCCGCATCATGCGGCGATCCAATTCTGTTTAAACCGCTGCTGAAGCAGCAAGAGACGTGCATATGCCGGGAACCATGAGATCTCGTTGGACTTTAGGGTTAATCGGTCTGGCACTGGCAGGTCTGGGAATAGCGCTCATTATTTTTTATTCCAGGTCATCGGCACCGGTCCAGCCTCTCCTGGGTTGGCGTATCATTCGACCGCCCCACGATGTCTTTGCCTTGGCAATTCAGGGCGACACGGTCTGGGCCGGGGGCCGGGATGGCCTAACAGCGGTGGACCGACATACCGGCCGTCTGCTGCCGTTGCCAGCCAATACCCCTACTATGCGTTATGTCAAGGACATTCGGCTAGATCACCGGGGTGCCCTCTGGGTTGGCCACCAAAAGGGCCTCAGCTGCTATAAGCAAGAGCGATGGCAGACCTTCACCCAAGCCGACGGCCTCTTGCCGGGGCCAGTCACCGCGCTCTGGGTGGACCGGGACGGCGCCTTGTGGATCGGCGGGGAAGAGGGGGTTGTACGGTATGATGACAATTCCTTTAAAGCCTTCACCACCAAGGAGGGCCTCGGATTTCCTTCTGTGAATGTCATCTATCAGACTCGTGACGGGGTTATGTGGTTCGGTTCGGCTTCTCCCGTGCGGGGTGGACTCAGCCGATTTGATGGTCACAGATGGCAAACTTTTACTACCGCCAACGGTCTGCCCCACAACTCCGTCCTCGATCTTCTTGAGGACCGCAGCGGGGCCCTTTGGATTGCCACTGGCTTTGCCCAGCACGGTGGGGTGGCCCGGGTTGATCAAAAAGGCTGGACGGTTTGGACCCGCAAGGACGGTTTGGCGGGAGAATTGGTGCGTTCAGTTTTTGAAGATCGCTCTGGGCGGCTCTGGTTCGGGTCTGAATTTGACGGGGTGGCGGTATATAACGGCAATAATTGGCGGATTTACACACCCCGGGAAGGTTTGGCCGGCTGGGAATTGAAAAAAATGGTTCAGGATGATGAGGGTATTTATTGGTTAGGAACCGATAAAGGCTTGACCCGTATTAAGCCTTTCGACAGTAAAGCACTTCAGTGAAGCTCAGTCATAATAAAGCTAAAAGTATCGTCTGGTCGTTTCGTCTTGACAGTTACTTCAGATTTCGAAAGAATCGCAATTGAGCTCCCTTGCAACTAGTTCGCAATACCCTCTTTTGTGGTCGCTCAACCTAACAATCTATCAATTTGTTACCTATCTTCGACAGCAAGGGAAAAATAGTAATACGACAATAACAGCTTGAGTATTACGATCATGTTTCGGCACTATAAGGTTTCCAGGTTGCGGGTTTTAAGCCGTCAAAAGCTGGGGCCCAGGAGGGTCACCGGTGCCGGCGGGCGTACGCCGGCGCCGGTGAAGGCCTGATAGGCGGCGCCCACCAAGTCGGTGCGCAGTTGATAGCGGTTGCCGTCCAGTTCGATCAGGACAGATTGGACTTGCCCCAGGTCCCGCATCAGGTCCGGCCAGGAAACCTTAATTTCTCGCTCTTCCAGGCGTTGTTGCAGGTCCACCTCCAGGCGCAAGGCCAGGAAGCTGGCCACCATGTGACCGATACAGGTATCATCCTGCTGATGATAGCTCGGCCGTACTTTCAGGGTAGATTTCTGCTCCCGGAAGGTACGCTCCGCTCGCCCCAGGCTTTTATTGGTCTGGGCCGCCTCGTCGGCCGGCAGGTCGGTGTTGGTAGTCAGGACGAACTTGTCATCCAGGCGGGCATCCCGCTTTACGGCTTCTTCGTCGATGGTAACACTGCCCTGGGCCACCTTGAGAAAGCGAGCCTAGCCCTGGTTGCCGATCACCGCTTTTGCACCCTGTTGGTCTATGGTCTGTCGCAACTTATCCAGGATTAAAGAGTATTGATAAAGCTTTTCAAAAATAATAGCTGGTCGTTGCTCATTGGCCTTAGCCAACGTCAAGCGTTTGCTTAAGGACAGGCCCAAGAAATAGAGCTTTTTGACGTGTTGGTGCATGCTAAAAACGAGGTCTCTAAGACTCCTGCATCCAGAAAGTTGGGCGTACAGCAGGGCAACAAATTTGAGACCAATACATCGGCTTCCTGGGCGTGGGGCCAGCCCAAGAATGGGTGTCGCCGCTATGGTCGAAACCATATCTAGGTATTAGTTGTAGCATTTGAGCCAGTGTTGTGTTACTATGTGCCATAATCCCCTTGACACCTTTTTGTTATTAGGTTTTTGCTTAAAACATTATACAATAATTGGCAGTTAGGGAGACTGTGTTCTTAAGTAGTATTCACATTCTTTTTAACAAGCGTCTAGCGGACAGCTGTGTATTAATAATATTAAAGTTAAATCAGCTATTAAAAAGCTATTTTTACAGTTATTAAATATTACCTTTTGCAGTACTGGCGCCATCCTTCTAGGAGAGTAAGATGGGCCCCCAACAGTTAGAGGCACGTTACCGCCAACTCCTGGCGGCCTACCAAAAAGGCAGCCTGTCTCAAGAACAGTTTTCTCTTGCCTGTCAGGAACTTCTCTTTCAGGATGATCAAAGCATCTGGTGGGCCATTGATCCCGGCACCGGTGGTTGGTTGCGCTATGATCCTGGCAGCGGTGCCTGGCAAGCCGCTGCTCTTCCCCCCAGAACGCCAGATCGGAGGCCTTCATTGATAGACGCCTCCTCCACAACCGGGCCATCTGCTTCTAATATTGAATCGGTTTCCCAGTTTTTCGAATCCAACCCCTCCGGGATAATCCAGGGAATTGCAGTTTTCGTCCTGAGCGCCGCTATCTCCTTAATAGGATGGATACCTTTCAGTTGGCCGCCCCGGTTGTTCACTACCTTGGTACCGCCCGGCAATTGCAGCAATTACAGAGTAGGTTCCCTGGCTATGTATCTGTGTTCCGCCAAGATCGCAGTTTTTATTCTGATAGTCCCATTGCTTACGGCTCTCTTAATTTTTCTGTTACGCCGCCGGTTGGCGGCGCTGACGGCCCGCCTGATTCCCCATCTCCCGTCGGCAATGCACTTTTTGGTGGCGCCATCTCTGGCAACCCTATTTTTCGTGATCGTGTGGGCCGGGGCGCATTACCAAACCGGGGGAGGCTCAGGCATACTGCCTCAGAAGCTCTTTCCAGCCCTGATCGGGCTTTTTACCTTTATTACCAAGCGTTATGGACCGGGGTTGCAGCGCGCCCTGGCAGGATTTTTTGTGAGCAGGGATAAGGTGCCAAAGTTTTTAAGGTTTCTGGCCGTGCTCCTCGTCCCCACCCTGCTGTCCCTGGTGATCACCTACCAAGATCGGGTCTCCGCCACCGCAACAAAAGAGCAGGTAGTGGTGCTGGTTGGCCTCACCATGGGCTATCTAATGCTGGCCCCGCATTCGGGAGACCTCCTGGCGGGGATCAAGGGCATGATGGCCGGAAAAGGACGACAACCATGATCGGGTTGACCCCCGAATCGGCCATCTGCGACTTTCCAAATCCTCACCCGCAACTACCTCAAAGCTGCAAGAGTTGTAGCTTGCGGGTCTATGAAAGAACATTTGGCGCGGTCTTGGGCTTACTGACCCTGGCCGCGGCGGCAGGATACGCGTGGGGCGTTATACCTCTGGCTTACATGGTGTCGGTGGGTGCTATGCCCCTGGGGCTGCTGCTGGCCGGGTTCATCCTCTGGGGGCGCGGATTATATCAAAAACTGCATTACTGCTGTGGGGTTCTTCTGATGGGAGCCCTGTGGGGCCTGCTTGCCACCCTTGCTTATGATTTATACCGTCCCTTGGTGAAACATATTTTGAGCCTGCCGTTCGACCCTTATCGGGTGCAGCCGGTTTTCGGACACATCATCACCGGCCTGCCTGCGTCCGATCCCTTGGCCCTCTTTCTGGGGTGGGGATATCATCTCTGGATGGGCATCCTCCTGGGCATGATGTTCGCCATATTGAGGCCACGGGGCGGTGTCCTGGCCGGACTGCTCTTCATCGCGGCCATACAGGTTGTCCGCCTGGCGGCCTATCCCAGCGTTCTCCAGGCCAGCTGGGAGGACCCGGAGTTTCTGGCCAACGGCGTCATCGGTATGGGACTTTTTGGGGTGGTATTGGGAGCCGGGATGCGCCGATGGGGGTGGCGTGATGCGTAAGCTGTGTACTCGCTTAATGGTTTCGGGATTTCTGGCCGGTCTGCTGGTCCTGCTGCTAGCTGGCGCACTCTGGGCTCACGACTGCTCCAGCCCGGCAGACTGTGAGCAAACCGCGGGCTACAACGCCGTCCTGGCTATTGTCGGCGGCTTCATGGGCATTCTGGCCGCCCTTCTGGGGCCCTTGCTTTCCGGGGCCGCGTCTCACCAAACGG
The DNA here is from genome assembly GCA_028695935.1 of Desulfobacca sp. Classification (GTDB taxonomy): domain Bacteria; phylum Desulfobacterota; class Desulfobaccia; order Desulfobaccales; family Desulfobaccaceae; genus Desulfobacca_B. The sequence goes on along the minus strand of JAQVHY010000007.1, from coordinate 7,912 downwards.
CACTTCCCCCACAGCCAGAGATAGGTCCGGCCCCAGAATTACCTTACCCGGAAACGTGGATCGGTCCGGCCCCACCAGAAAAAACGCCTTCCCAGGAAGAAATCTTTGCCTCCCAGGGCGAGATTGGCATGCCGGCAAAAGACCAACAAGTCTATGACTGGCTGAAAGGTCAGGGCCTGACGGATCGCGAGATCAGGCAGTATTTTAAGAATGCCGAGGCCGAAAATGCCAACCTCAAAGCCGGGCTATGGGATGTAACTGACCTAGGGGGCCGGTTTGACCTGTTCCCCAGGATTAATGAAGGCATTGGCTGGAGTTTAGATTATCTCGAACAATTCACCGGCACTCCGGGTAAAGGGATCAAGATCGGTTTTGACTTTACCAAAGGTGCCATCGACGGTTACTATCAAGCCCAGAATAGTGGCCAGCCTTATACCCAAAAGGATGCCATTATCGCGGGGATCCGGGAAATCATCTGGGACCAAGTTACAAAGCCCCTCATCTCCAGCGGTAAAACCGATTTCGTGGAACCCGAGTCCTTAAAATTCTACCAGGACCTTATCGGTCAGATTGAAGCCACGAAAAGCGATTATTATGGCGCCACTGCATCATGGCTCATCGATCAAGGGTACAATTATGCCACCAATAGTATGGGGAAAGGGGAGGCTATTTCTTACCGCCCGAACCTCGATATGCGGATCGGTGAAACGCAGTATTTTTCATTGGACCAGGATTATCCGATACTCCAACAGAATTTATAGCCTGGCAGCTCCGTCTCGGCGGGAACCAACTTTTTATTAGGAAACAGAGCCAGCGGTGCACCCGGGAGGATGACATGAATGAGGCTGCAGAAAAATTCGAGGTGACCATACTACATGATTTATGGCAGGGCCTAGGGTGCCTAGTTCCGGGTCCCAAAAGTATTATCTCACCGATACGTGACGATGCGGCCCCACCCTTTTCTGCTGATCAACTCCAGGCCCTTCGGCAAGCGGGACTGACTGACGACAGCGGTTCTCTGGTTACTCGCAGCCGCCGCGCCCTTGGCTTTCTGGCCCAGGCCCAGAAATTTGCCCGGCTCAACGTTCAGTTGGGAGGACGGGCCATCGACAAAACCTTTTTTTACCATCCGGAGGCCCTCCATGCCGTGTCTTTGACCTTGGCCAATCAAGGCGTCATCCTCACCGATCCGGCTTCGGCCACGGAAACGGTAGCCGAACTGGAACAATTCATCGGCGGGAGCAGTTTTTATAACTTAAACTTCGAAATCGAGCTCAATCTGCCCGAGGCCCTGGTGCTGACCGCGGTCATGGACCTGCACCGCCGAGCTCTTTTGCGCTCCTATTTCGATGAGTCACTTATCAGTGCCCCCGCCTGCGATCTGGCTTCCCTCGAGCCAGCAGTCAACCAGGGCACGGTGAACCTGATGTGGCTGGTCTCCGTCCTCAGACATATTGCCGACTACCGGGACCCCCTGTCGGAAGCCGACATCAGCAGCGTACTTTCAGCCCTGGTCGAGGTCGGGCACCTAACCAAAAAGGACCACGCCTACTCTCTTACCGAAGCAATCTCCAACGTGGCCGGGCGCTATATTGTTCTGGATAAAGCCGTATTATTTGAAACCGGCGGCGACCTGGGTGCCGGTAAACTTGGCCTGGCCAGGTGTGCCTGCTTGCAGGCCGGGGTTAACGATCTCCTTTTTATAGAAATTCCGGACAAAGTTCGGCTGGTGACGGTCAGCGCAGCAGTCCTCAAAGCAATAATTGTCCAGGCCTTGACCAATCTGCAGTTTCCTGAGGTCTCCGCATCACCCGAAGCGGTTATAAAATCAGCCGCAGTAAGCCCGACATCCGACCTAACCTGCCCCCATTGCCAGGCCCCGGTGCATCCGGACAGCAAATTCTGTGATACCTGCGGCGCATCTCTGGCAGCGCTGCCTCCCAAAGCTGAACCAGTTGATGCTGCAACGCTCATCTGTGCCCAATGCCAGATGCCTTTGAAGGTGGGTGCCAAGTTTTGCCGGAATTGTGGGGCTGCCGTCGCTCCGGTCCAGCCCGAATCCACTCTAGCTCAACCCATATCTTGTCCGAAATGTGGCCGAGCCTTGAAGCCCGGGGCCAAATTTTGCAGCGGCTGCGGCCAGAAAATTTAAACAGGCCAAAGCTACCAGTCGGAATCACCTGGTCCGTTAATAGGGAAACAAGGAAGGATGTGGTATCTAAGCAGTTTCAGGAGGTCAGGAAAATCCGAGGAATGATCTTCAGTTTGGTTCTTATCGCCATAGTGGTCAGCCCGATGGCGATTCTGGTAGCCGCCTCTCAGGGTCTGGCGGGTTCCCCGGCCATCTCGGCCCAGGAGGCCGTCACCGTGGTACAGAACCTGCCGGAGGTGCGCCGGTTCCTGGGCCAGTCCGCGACGGAAAGGCATGAGGTAGTCCTGCACGACGAGGACCCCGACCGCTACATTCTACGCCTGGTGATGTTTATTCCGGCCGAAGGAGACCTACCGGCCCGCACCACCACCGTGGCCTGGTATGCGGTGGACAAGGCCACGGGCCTAGCCTCTTCCTTTACGCCGGGACTGGAGTACTGAGGCATATTATATGGAAAAACGACAAATTTTGGGAATAGCCGGGTGTGTCGTCCTTCTCATCGGCGGCTTCGCGCCTTTGTTGAGTGCCCCAGGTGAAAGAAGCTTATATGTTTACGAGTTACCTTTTTTTTATACTGGGACTTACCTGGCCCTGATCTTGGGATCGGCTTATCTGTTATGGAAAAAGGATTACAAGCCATTGGTACTCACCGCCGGACTCTCCCTGTTACCAGTCTTTTTCTGTATCCTGAACTTTATGAGTACAGTAGGCCTCGTGAATTTCCGCGTTTGGGGGTTGCTGTTTAAGTCCTTGGATTACGGCTGGCTGATGCTCCTGGCAGGAGTCGCGGTACTACAAGTGGCGTCAGGGTTTCGCCGCCAAGACGGCCTGAGAGCTCTGATTCCCAGAGACTTGCGGGGCGGGGCAGCCGCGGCCCCGGTACCGCCTCCTCCGCCGGGGATAGGACAGAGCGCCGCAGTAATGCCTCCTCCACCCGTAGGAGGCATGCCGCCACCTCCACCGTTGAAGGTTCAAACACCAACGCCACTGCTGACCGTGACACCACCAGGACCAGTGGTGCGCCAACCCTTAGGACCACCAACCTGTGCCCACTGTCAGGCACCACTGTCAGCCAACGCGAAGTTTTGTCGCTCCTGTGGCAGGCCGGTAACCCAGCCGGAAGTCGCGGCGCCGGTCGGGCCGATCTGCCAGAAGTGTCAGACACCGTTGTCGGCCACAGCGAAATTTTGCCGGGCCTGTGGGGCGCCGGTCACGCCGCCGGTCGCCGCGTCGCCTCGCAACTGTCCCCGATGTGGGATGCAGCTAGATCCTGACGAACCGTTTTGCAGCGGCTGCGGTCAAAAAATTACTCCGGGTTAGGAAGGCTTAAAGCAAATGCCAGAGCCATAAATTTAAGAACCTATGGGAATACATTTAACTATATGAGATGAATAACGCGGGTAAAGCCGAGGGACCATGGCAAATCAGACGAAGGAATCCGGCATCAGACTCTGGCTCCCCCGGCGCCGGGGCTGGCTTCTGGTGGCCTTGGCCATAACGGTGGTCATCATTGACCTGCTCATCTGGCGGTTTACTGTCTACCAGAATATGCAGCAGCGGGAAGAGGCCCGCCTGGAATTGTGGCAGATGAACCTTCCTTTTACCCGGGAAACCTTTTTTCAAAAGATACGGGAGGGTGACATTTACGCGGTGCGGGTTTATTTGGCGGCTGGGATGAATCCGGGGGAGAAAAACTCAGCGGGCGACACCCCTTTTATGATAGCCAAAAAATATCATCATCCTGAAATCATGAAACTGTTGACGGAGAAACGATAAAGGGAAGGCTCGTCTAACCCCTCTTTTCCCAATAAATTCCACGAGGAGAAAGTCTATGAGACCACCGGCAAGTTTTTGTGAAAACTGCGGAGCGCCCCTGCAAGCCGACATGCGCTTCTGCGAGGCTTGTGGCCACCCGGTGGAGACGGCACCGGCCACTACTAGCGTGCCTTCACCTCCTTTCCCTCCTCCGGTTCAGCCGCAGGCTGCCGTCGCAGCAACCCCGAAGGCTACTCGGGGTAGGCGTAATCTTTTCCTATTGGGCGGTAGCCTCGTGCTCATGCTGGTTTTGGGCGGCTTGGGCTACTATTACTGGTCCGAAACTTCTGATTCAGTGTCTACCCGGAAATCGGTATCGGTACCCATACCTTCACTACCATCGGAACCCAGTACCAAGCCGCCGGCCACATCGCAACCAGCGCCGCCGTCCGTTCCCCAGCCGCAAGCCACCCCAGTCCCTGGGGATTTACAATACTTTTTATATATCAATCCGAAGTTCCGTTACCGCATCCGTTTTCCCCGAAACCTGCTGGTTCCCCAGGGGGTGTCTCCGTCGGGCTCCGGACAGCGATTTTTAGCCCCGGAAAATCGGGCCGTGTTGACGGTATGGGGGGAATATCTACAAATAGGTGATTCCCTCAAAAACCTCTACAAGCAAATTTTAAGAGAGCCGGACCGAATCTATACGTACAAGGTATGCAAACCTGATTGGTTTGTAGTGTCGGGATACCTCTCTGACGGGAGAATCTTCTACCGCAAGACCTTATTTCAGGACAATATGTTCAAGAGTTTTGAAATTACCTACGAAAAAGACCAAAAAGCTTTATATGACAACATTGTCAACCACTTGGCCAGATCTTTTGAGAACACTCGTCCGGTTGATTGATCGGTCCGTCCTGTTGTTCTCCAGCCTGGATTGCCCTCAAAGAGAGCGAACAACCAGGCCTCAATAAACCACAGTTTTTCAGGATATATGAATCCATAAGTAAGGGGAGGTATCATTATGAGGTTCAAAACCGCCGTGGTAAAAGTCACGTTAGTATTTTTCGGCCTATTTGTCTGGACCGGGATAAGCTGGAGCAGCGATGCTCTGGTTGGCTACAAAAGTCCCGATAAAGCCATGCGAGCCTTTACCCAGGCAATACTGCAGAAAAATTCCCAACGGTTACTCACCTTTTTCCCCAAGGAGTCCACTTGGAAGTTTCTGTCATACGAAATTGGCACCAACAAGCTTTCCTTCTCCAAACAGGTGAGTTATGCCAATTTAGTGACCGATTTTCAAAGGAAGACCAATTGGTACGGATTCTTCTTTGACGAACCCAACGGCTATACCTTCAGACTCAATTTCATCGAAGGTGAGCGCTGGCGGAAAGAAGGCCCAGCCCTCTTTATCGCCCCCAGGAGCGAAAATGGGAGAACTTACATTAAATGGAAGCAGGAGCGAGGAGAGTGGGTGATTGCGGAGATTAGCGACACGTCACCCTGAAACTCTGTCGATTATCAAAAAGCGTAGCCGTCTCCTTGGACTTGATCATGGAGGATTTTATGCGCCTTTTGAGGATTGGCCTGTAGGCGACTATTTTATTCTCAAACCCGACGGGGTACGGTTTGAATATCCAGATATCACGCGGCTTTTTTCCATTTTTTGATCTCCAGTGCCAGGGAATGTTGAAATTGTTGCTGGATCAGGTCCATCGTAAAGTTGGTTTTGAGTTGGAAGATACTCCACGGTTTGCCGGGCTTGAGGTCATCTTTACGAGCCCTCAAGAGAAAGTTATAGGCGATCAACGAAATGCCCAGAGATTTTTCAATGCGGGGCACTTTTTTGGTCACCTGATGTTCGCCTAATCCCAAACCGGATTTAAGCTCTTTGAAAAGAATTTGGCGGGTAAAGGACTGGCGCGGTGCCATCGGGCCCGTTTCCAGTCCCTCCCCTTCAGAACCGCTCGTGAGGTTTTCCCTCAAGCGGCTCACCCGGTGAACTTCATCGTAAGGTTTATGAGAACTATAGATACCGGCGGCGATTTTCACTGGTAAGCCTCTGGGCCTTTGAGAGGATATATTTTCCAGTCCCAATACAGGCCTAAAACATTGTAGAGGTACTCGTTACTCCACCGACGCCAGCCTATACTGCGCTTATGTCGCCGCTTGCGACGGGTTAAGAGGGTACGAACCTTCATCTCCAAGTAATCGCGAACTTCGCTGAACGCTCGGCTGGAGTTCCCGACCCGAAAATAGTTGACCCAGCCGATTAACACCACTTTGATCTTGGACATCACCTCTTGGGCTGGAGTTGCCCCACTGTTGCCAATGATGTCCCGGATCTTGGCTTTCACGGCCTGGCGAGCCTTCTTTTGCGGTGTCATGAGGATGAAATAGCCGTTACCCGCCTTTTTCCGGACCCGGCGCAAGTCAAACCCCAGGAAGCCGAAAGCTTCACCCTGGAGGGTATTGACCATCCGGGTTTTGTCGCGATTGAGGCGGACCCCGAGAGGTTTCAGCTCCTCCTCCAGTCTCTCCAGCGCTCTTGGGGCCCAGCCGCGTTTGCTGCTAGGTCCGCTAACGGTGATTACTATATCATCTGAGAAGCGATGATAATTCACCGCTTCATAGGGCCCCTGGGCGGTTTGGCGTCGAATCGCGTCAAATGCCCAGTCGACCTCGTTCAGATAAATATTTGCGGCCAACGGACTGAAGGGGCCACCTTGCGGAACTCCGACCTTCCCGGTGGCCTTGATGATCTTTTTGATCAGTGCAAGAACCTGGGGGTCTTGAACCCGCCGGGCAATCAGTCTGAGCAACTGGTCATGCTGGATGGTATCAAAGTAGCTGGACAGATCCACATCAATCACGGTCGACATGCGCCGCAACACGCTGCGCCTGACTTCTGCCAGGGCCCGGTGCGGCGACCGTCTCGGCCGATATCCATAGGAGTTGGGGCAGAAGTCGGCCTCAAAAATGGCCTCGATAATCAGCTTCAAGGCCCCTTGCACCACGCGGTCGCGGATGCAGGGGATTTGCAGCCTTCTGACTTTACCGTTGCCCTTAGGGATATCCACCTGCCGGTTCTTTTGAGGTTTGTAATGCCCCGTGAGCAGATCTTGCCGGATATCTTCCAGAAAACGGTCCCGCCCCATGGTTTCTACGTCCTCAAAGGTCAGACCGTCAATGCCGGGGGCACCGCCGTTCCGCTTTGAAAGCCGGTAAGCCTCTTGGAGCGTTTCCATCTTGGCGCTAGGCACCAAGATCCCCCAAAAGCGATGCGCTTTATCGGACTTCGCCTCACGGTAGATCCGCCGCCGCAGATCCTGCCGACTGATAGGCGCCTTGATCATCTCGCCCCTGCCTCTTAGCCCACTGACGGATCATTCACCGGTCTGGGCCCTATCCTCCCGGTGCGTTTTGCTGCACACCGATCAACGGTACTACGACCCAGTCCGCCACCCTGGCGTCTACCCACCCACTTCCCGATCACGGTTATAGGGCCGGTCTCCTCGACGAGATTTCTTCGTCGGACACCGAGGGCTTCTCCAGTTGACACATAATCCCGGGCTACATGCCACCGCTGATACCCCGCCGGTGAGAGCCGCAGTGTCAGACTCATTTCTGACGACTCTTGCTGCCTTCGCACGTTATCGACCGTCTCGGCCACCGGAATTGCGTGTGACGAGGCTACATCTGCGTTCACTGTACGTTGCGGCCTGAAGCCTTGCATCATTTCCTTGTGAAACAACTTGTCGGAGGGCTTTACCATCTTGCTTTCGCGCCATGGCACCTCCCCAGCTACGGGGCCTGAGTCTCTTAGCCCCGGTCGGACTTGCACCGACTGGATTATGTGCCCTTGTCTGGACACGCCTATAGCCCAGCGCCGCTGGTAAATATCAATCACCTGTCTCGCGCTCAACTCCAGCAGATTGGTCACCAGGAGCTTCGTATGCTTGGGGCCGAGGTTACGCCCTTTTTTGGTTAAGACCACGGTGACAT
>JAQVHY010000199.1 GCA_028695935.1 Desulfobacca sp. | reverse complement strand
CAAAATATTTTGTTTTTATGGATAAGCTATCGATTAGATAGTAGGGTCTTACAGGTTTGCTTGGCTCATCTTGTTGATATTACATAAAAAATGGCTATAAGGAGGTGAGAAGTCTTAAACTCCTGTTAGAGACTGATTTAGAAAAGGTTAAGCGCTAAGGCAGGGGCTTGGACTAAGTCCTAAGGCAACCTTTTTTAATAACAAGCTAAAATTACAAAAGAATTAGCTTCGAGCTATTTTACTATAGTTCAGCTTAGCTATTAAATTTGGTAGCTCCTCTTGACAGTTTCTTTGATTAGGGATATATTGATTATTTATAAGACGCGGGGTGGAGCAGTCAGGTAGCTCGTCGGGCTCATAACCCGAAGGTCAGAGGTTCAAATCCTCTCCCCGCTACCAAAGAATATCAAGGGGTTAGATGAAAATCTGGCCCTTTCTTTTTTGGTTTAGAATTTTATTACCCACTCTATTCCCCACATGCCAGGCAAAAAAAGAGGGGCCATCAGTCCGGCCTGTGGCCCCCTGGTTTCGCTTATTGCAGTTCCAGAAACAGACTGTCGGTTTCTTTAACCAGTTTGACGATCAAGGTTCCAAGATCGTTAAGGATTGAGCCGTCGACGTTAGAACCTGAATCCTGGACGAATCCGATACAATCAACGGCAAAGCCTAATACCCTAAGAAAATTGTAATCGATCGCAGGGTATAGAAGAAAAATTAATATATGTCAAGGATCACGTTATTTCACCCCCCTTGGGATCATCTTAAATCACCCCTTTTGAGCTCCTTTAAGGATTATCTGAAAGTTCTGTGAATAACCAAAGCCCTTTCCTTTTGGGGTGGTGAAATTGCTCGGCCTAGCAGCTCGCGGTGCTCAGGAAGTCAACTCCCTAAGTCCTCTCAGCCTTGAGCTGGGGCTGGAAGGCGACCTGCAACCACAGTTCGATTTCCCCTTCCTCCCTGTTTTTTTTAATCTTTTAAAAACTACTACTACTAATCTAGTCTTCCCCCGCCGGGCTCACGGTTCGCTGGCCCTGGAAAGAGGCACTTACTGCTTTTCCCTGGTCAGGGCCCTCCGGTTGGGCTGCGTCCGGGGCCTTGTCCGGCCCGTTTTCGCCCATCCCGCGGGCAGGCCACAAAAGCGATATCCTTCCGGGTTGGGGGGCGGAGCCCCTGAGTCAAATTACGCTTTCCCTGGCTTGGAGGTCTTCTTGGTGCACTCTGGTTGGCCTTCCCCAGGCCCCTGTTTCTCAGCCGTTCCATAAGCTTTACTTGTCCGGCGTTTGAGAGGGGGCCAGTTTACGGCGATATGATTCCCCCTCCATAATCACATGATGGGCCTGATGAGCCAAGCGATCCAAGGCTGAGTTGGCTAAGACCACATCGGGGAATAAAGCCAGCCAATCCTGGGGCGGACGGTTACTGATAACGATAATCGGCTTCTTTAAATGACGCACGCTGACGATTTCGTAAAAATCTTCGGCCTGCAGGGCGGTGAGCGCGGTCAGGCCAAAGTCATCGATGATCAACAGTTCAGGGGCCAGATAGCGCTTGAGCCGCTTTTCCCAGGAATGGTCGGCCCGGCCAGCCAAAAGATCGCGAAACATGGTAACCGCCTTCGTATAGAGCACGGTGTAGCCCTGGCGGCAGGCCTGATGGCCCAGTGCTTGGGCAATATGCGTCTTGCCTACTCCCGCCGGACCATAGAGCAGCACCTGCTCTTTGCGGGCCACAAACCGGCAGGTAGCTAAGTCCCGGATAAGTCGGGTATTGAGCTGGGGATTGCAGGTGAAGTCGAACCCAGCGATACTCTTTTCTTCTTCAAAGGCGGCTCGGGAGAGACGTTGTTGCAGCTTTTTGGCCTGTCGGCGCTCAACCTCATCCTGAATTAGTAGTTGGAAGAATTCCAGTGGCCCCAGAGAGTGTTGATGGGCCTGTTGCAGACGGACATCCAGGGTTTGCAACATGCCGCCTAGACAAAGGCTTTTCAGTTGTTGCACCAGTTGCTGATCCAGATTCATACCCCTACCTCCGGCTCCCTGGCAAAGTAGTCTGGAGGCCGCAAGAAACTTTGTCCCAACGGGGATAGGGTAAATGGCGCCATCGCCATTGCCCGCCACAGTCCGTGTGAACCCAAGACCCTTAACCGGGCTGCCAAAGACTATCTGGCCGTTAACCCCCATTTTGCCCTCGATTCAGCCTGCGCTTCCCTCAAATGGTTGTGTTGTGGTTTTCTTACCTTGGCGGGATCAGCCACAAAGCCGTAATCGCGTTCCAGTTCCCCATAGGCCCGATTCAGGGTAGGGTCATAGATATCCGGACCGATCACCCCTGACTTCAGAATTGAAGTTCGTTCCGGAGATAGCGCTTGACCGTGCAGTAGCCTATTTCCAGACCGGTCTTTTCTTGAAATAACCGCCACACTTGCTTGGCTGTCATGGATTTCTGAGATAGCAACCCCTCCAGCCAGGCCTTATGGGGCTTGAGCACATCCTGCCCTGGGGTCGCCCGCCACAGACCGGTATTTTTGATGTTCTTCAGGCGCTGCACTAAATCCGCTTCTCCTGGAAAAGGTTCTCCCCTAGCTACCCCGGCCTCTTGGGCTAAGCGAAGGTATTTACGAATGGTTTGGCGATCAAATCCCAAAGAACGCCTTATGGCTTTAATCCCTGCTCCTTGATGCCACTGGTAAATAATCTCTACAACTTCAT
>JAQVHY010000107.1 GCA_028695935.1 Desulfobacca sp. | reverse complement strand
AAGGTGCCGCGTAAGGACTTCCTCGACCGCTATGTCGGCCACGAGCTCGACGACACCTGGCTCGCGTCGGTCGGCAAGATCGACAAGAAGTGGACGGCGTTCGCGACCAACGAAGCCGATGCGGTCGACCGCATCCGCGTCGAGATCAGCGAGATCAGCCAGCAGACCGGCATGGCGCTCGCCGAGTTCCGCCGCATCGTCAACACGGTGCAGAAGGCCGAGCGCGAGGCGCGGATCGCGAAGAAGGAGATGGTCGAGGCGAACCTGCGCCTCGTCATCTCGATCGCCAAGAAATACACCAACCGGGGCTTGCAGTTCCTGGACCTGATCCAGGAGGGCAATATCGGCCTGATGAAGGCGGTCGATAAATTTGAATATGAACGGGGTTATAAGTTCAGTACTTATGCCACCTGGTGGATTCGTCAGGCTATTACCCGGGCCATTGCCGATCAGGCCCGCACTATTCGCATTCCGGTCCACATGATTGAAACCATCAACAAATTGATCCGCACTTCTCGCTATCTGGTCCAGGAAATCGGCCGCGAGCCGACTCCGGAGGAAATCGCCGAGAAAATGGAATTTCCCCTGGATAAGGTGCGCAAGGTGCTAAAAATCGCCAAAGAACCCATCTCCCTGGAAACCCCCATCGGTGAAGAAGAAGACAGCAACCTGGGCGATTTTATTGAAGACCGGAAGATCGCCTCGCCGGTGGAAGCGGTGGAACATCTCAATCTGGCCGAACAGACCCAGAAGGTGCTGTCTACCCTGACGACCCGTGAAGAAAAGGTCATCCGCATGCGGTTTGGCATCGGCGAAAAGGCCGACCATACCCTGGAGGAGGTGGGACGTAATTTCCTGGTAACCCGGGAACGCATTCGCCAGATCGAGGCCAAGGCGATTCGCAAGCTCCGCCATCCGTCGCGCAGCAAACAACTGCGCAGCTTTGTGGAATACTGAGACCCGAAGTCCGGCATCGCATTTTGGGGGAAAAATAACCGGATTTCGATGGCATCAGAATTTGGGTTGCAATTAATCAGGTATTATGAGTTATAATTATAGAAGTCAATCTCCTGGTTGACTGGCCAAGGATGGCCTGACCCAAATCTGCCGGAGTCACCACCCGGACAGATTAAGGCAGGAGGCAAAAGCTGGACCCGCGACCCGGCCCGGCAGGATCAATCTGGGGCCCATAGCTCAGCGGTTAGAGCCACCGGCTCATAACCGGAAGGTCCCTGGTTCGAATCCAGGTGGGCCCACCAACTTAAAAGAGAATATGCTTAAATTACTACAATTTAATCATTATCCCCTAAACAGCCGGAGGGGATTCTCACCCGGGGTGCTACACGAGCACCCCTTTTTTATTCACCATGGCAGTCACCGTTAAGCACATTCTGGCCCTGGTCGAAGAGCAGGCCCCGGCCTCCCTGGCCCTGGTCTGGGACCGGGTGGGATTACAGATCGGCCACCCCGAACAGCCCGTCGAACGTCTGGTTGTGGCCTTGGAACCCTCGGAACCGGTACTAAAGGGGGCCGTGGCCGCCGGAGCCCAGATGGTCCTGACCCATCATCCGGTATTGTTCCAACCCCTGGAACGCCTCCGCCTCGACACCCATATCGGACATCTGGTAAGTCTGGCCTTAAAACATGACCTGGCCGTGGCCGCGGCCCATACCAATCTGGATATTGCGGCGCAGGGCCTGAATGATTTCTTGGCCCAGATTCTGGAATTAACCCAGGTGCGGGTGCTCCAGGAAACTAGCGCTGATCACGTCTATAAATTAACCGTTTTTGTCCCCCTCGGTTATGAAGACCGGGTGCGTCAGGCCCTGTTCGATGACCGCACCGGGGTAATCGGACGGTATGCGCACTGCTCCTTTGCCAGCCGGGGGGAGGGAACCTTCCAGCCTTTAGCCGGGGCCCAGCCGTGGCGCGGCCAGGTCGCCAGCCAATCCCGGGTCAGTGAATCGCGCCTGGAAGTACTGGTGCCGGAAAGCCGCCTCACCAGAGTAATGGCGCGACTTAAAAACGCCCACCCTTATGAAGAAGTGGCCTATGACCTTTATCCCTTAAAAAATCCAGGACTGTCTCTCGGCTTAGGCCGGGTGGGAGAGTGGCCGGAGGCCCGTCCCTGGCCGCAGGTTGTTCAGCACCTCAAGACCCTGTTTCGGGTCGAGATCATTAAAGCCGCTGGGCAACCGCCCGAGATGGTCAAAAAAGTGGCACTCTGCGGCGGCAGCGGCGGCGACCTGATCGAAGCCGCCTGGGAACAGGGAGCAGAGCTTTATCTCAGCGGCGATATCCGCTATCATCAGGCGGTCCCCTGGGCTATGGAAAGCATGGCCATCCTTGATCTGGGGCATTATGCCACCGAGTCGATCTTTATGCCGGCCTGGGGCCAGCGGCTCCAGGAAAGACTGGACAGGGAAGGCCTGCGGGTAAAAGTTATCATCGATGCCTGGGGGCAAGATCCATTTCGTTATGTTTAATAAGGAGGTTAGGTAAAAACCAAAAGATGAGTAAAGGCAAGGGTCCGCAGTTCATTCGCTTCTTTAGGCCGATTATCGAGGTTCTCAAAGAAACTGGTGGTTCTGGAGCGGCTGCAGAAGTGATTGACCAGGTCATTGAAAAAATGGAGATACCCGAATCGGAACAGGAGGTGACATTAAAGAGCGGTCAATCTCGGGTAAGAAATCAAGTTCAATTTGCTCGGCTTTATCTGGCCCGGGCCGGCTTACTCGACGCTTCGCAACGTGGCGTCTGGAGTCTCACCGAACCGGGCATGTCTCTTGAAATTAAGTCCTTTGATGTCTTGGGTACCTTCCGGGAAGTCAATAAGGCTTTCAGAGAAGATAAAAAGCTTAAAGGCCGACCTGAATCTTTGGGCGAAGAAACAGTTGAAGATGAGATTGAGCCTCAAAACTACCGAACCAAACTGCTTAACCTGATTAAATCATTGCCACCTGACGGTTTTGAGCGTCTGAGTCAAAGACTGCTGCGGGAGTCGGGTTTTCAACAAGTTGAAGTCACTGGTAAAACCGGGGATGGAGGCATTGATGGCAGAGGTATCCTGCAGATAAACCCTTTTGTCAGCTTTAAAGTTCTTTTTCAATGCAAACGTTACCAAGGAGCGGTAACACCGTCTCAAGTACGAGATTTTCGCGGGGCCATGATGGGTAGAGCTGATAAGGGTATTATCGTAACCACAGGCACATTTACAGTGGAAGCCAAGAAAGAATCTAGAAGGGATGGTGCACTTCCAATTGAACTAGTTGATGGAGAGGCCTTAGTCAAAATGTTTGAAAACCTCGAACTCGGACTTAAGCCAAGAATTACATTCGATGTTGATGAGAAATTTTTTGAAGATTTTAAGAAATGATTGACTGGCAATTCAATGTAGCAGACGGCATATGTTGGCATTGCTTAGTTTGAGCTTTAAGATAGTGGAGGATTAAAATTGATTGAAGAATTAAGGCAATTAATCGCCTTGCAGCAACTGGATAAGGAAATTGGGGCCCTTTCTCAGGCGCTGGAAGAAATTCCGGCCAAGCTGAGGGAACTTGAGGCCAAGTTATCGGAAGTCCAGCAGGAGAAGCAGGAAGAAGAACAAAAACTGGAGGAATTACAAACCCAACATCGCCAACTGGAATCAGAGATGGCCATGATGGATGACAGTATCACCCGCAGCCGGGAACGGCTGATGGAGATCAAAGATAATATTGAATATAAGGCGATGCTTCGGGAGATTGCCTTCCGGGAGGATCGTAAGGATCAGAAAGAGACCGAGATCCTGGAATTATTGGAAGCCATTGAGGTCCATCATCAAACCCTGGCCCAGCAACAAGAGGCGATAATCACCCTGCAACGCCAGATCGAGGGATTGCGGGCGGAAGTGGAGGATCGGTTGGCCACGGTCAATCAGCAGATTCAGGAACTGACCGCGCAGCGACCGCAGGTCCTGCAACAGATTTCCCCTAATCTTTTAAAACGTTATGAGTTTATCCGGGAACGGCGCAATGGTACCGCCATTGCCGAAGTCCGGCAGGGAGTATGCCTGGCCTGCCATATGAGTCTGCCGCCCCAGCACTTTATTGAGCTTCAGAAAGAGCAAGAGATTTTAAGCTGCCCGCATTGTCAGCGGATCATCTATTGGTCGGCTCCGGGTGAACCCGAAGATTTGACTTCTGAAACTGCGGCATAATGACCCCTAACGCGTCAAAGCCGCCCAGTCGGGCCGAGCTGTTCTATGCCCTGGCGGAAAACCCCTATATCCCTGGCCTCCTGAAGCGTTATGGCCTGTGTTTAAAAGACCTACAGTCCCTTTTTTGGGAAGCCGCGGAGCATTATCGTTCCCTAGAGCAGGACTATTGGACCCTATTTGTGGATGGGGCTTCCCGGGGCAATCCCGGTCCGGCCGGCGCCGGAGCCGTGCTCCGGGATAGCCAGGGCCAGATCCGCGCCGAACTCCGAGACTACTTAGGTAAAGCCACCAATAACGAAGCGGAATACCGCGCCTTGCAGTTGGGGTTAGAGGCGGCCCAGCGCTTGGGGGTCCGTCGTTTATATATTTTTTCGGATTCCAAACTGGTAGTAGAGCAACTTAAGGGCGGCTATCAGGTTAAAAGCCCGAACCTGAAGCCCTGGTGGGAAGCCGCCAGAATCCTGTTGAAAAAGTTTGACGCCTATGCTATTTCACATGTGAACCGGGACCACAATCAGGAGGCTGATCGGTTAGCTAATGAAGCCATTGACCAAAAGTCTAAGGTCGATTATAATTTATTAGCAAGGGCCGTATCGGAGTAGGCTAGATGATCGCTGGTCGCCCGTTCCGGGCGGCGAGAGGAAAGTCCGAGCTCCACAGGGCAGGGTGCTGGGTAACACCCAGTGGGGGTGACCCTAAGGAAAGTGCCACAGAGAATAGACCGCCAGGGCGGCGGACGTCGCCCTGGTAAGGGTGAAACGGTGAGGTAAGAGCTCACCAGTTCCGATGGTGACATCGGAAGCTAGGTAAACCCCACCCGGAGCAAGACCAAATAGGAGAGCGTTAGAGGGTGGCCCGTCTGAAGCTCTCGGGTAGGTCGCTAAAGGCCGCAGGTAACTGTGGTTTTAGAGGAATGATCATCACCGGAGTCATCCGGGACAGAACTCGGCTTATGGCCTACTCCGATAAAGGTCTGTTTTCCTGAGGGCCGACGTCACCTTCGTCGGCTTTTTTATTATGAGCGGGGATCTGATTATTATGGAAAGACTTGTTCGGTCGATGCCGTCGCGCCATGAGGATTCACCCTATATTTCCGTAGTGATTCCAGTCTATAACGAAGAAGATAATCTGCCGGAGCTGGTCCGGCGGTTGGTGCGGACGCTGTCCACTACCGGGCGCACCTTTGAAATCCTGATGGTGGATGACGGTTCCCAGGACCGGTCCTGGGAGATTCTGACCGAACTGCATGAGCAGCACCCGGAACATTTACGAGCCATCCAGTTTAACCGCAATTTTGGCCAACATCGAGCCATCTTTGCCGGTTTTCAGGCCGCCCGGGGGCAGGTCGTGGTCACCCTGGATGCAGATCTACAAAATCCTCCGGAAGAGATTCCGCGGCTGATCGCCAAACTGGAAGAAGGCTATGATACAGTCGGCGGTTGGCGCGAAACCCGCCATGACTCAATCTTCCGTAAGCTGTCCTCATTCATCATGAACCGGGTGATGTCCTGGGTCACCGGGGTCCGCTTGCATGATTACGGCTGTATGCTGCGGGCCTACCGCCGGGAGATTGTCGATAGCATCAATCAGTGTCACGAATCCACCAGTTTTATCCCCGCACTAGCCAACAGTTTTGCCCATCGAATTATCGAAATTCCAGTGCGCCACGCCGAGCGCCAGGGGGGCAAATCCAAGTATGGCATCCGCAAACTGATTCGCCTCAATTTTGACCTGATGACCGGCTTTTCCCATTTTCCTATCCATGTGGTGGGTTTTTTAGGTCTGTTGATCGCTCTGGCCGGTCTGGGTTTTGGTATATATTTATTTATCCGCCGCCTGGTGGTCGGCCCGGAAGTTGAGGGGGTCTTTACCCTGTTCGCCATCCTGTTTGTCTTTACCGGCCTCCAGATGTTTGGCCTGGCCCTGATCGGCGAGTATGTCGGCCGCATCTACCGCGAAGTGCGCCAGCGTCCCCGCTACGTCATCCGGCAACAATTGGGCGGGGACTTAGGCCAATAAGATTAGGTTTTTTTGAGGTCTTGGTTATGCTATATAACATAGTTCTAAAAAAGACGGATGAGGGATTTAGTGTTTTCTGTCCTGGATTGCCGGGATGTTGGTCACAAGGGGCAACCGAAGAAGAGGCTATAGAAAATATCCGCGATGCTATTCAGGAATATCTGGCGGCCATAGCCGAGTCATTACGAGATACGGAAGTTCGTCAGATTGAAATAGCCATTTGAATGTGGGAAAGTTACCCGGCATAAATCATTTGCAAGCTGTCAGAGCCTTGGAAAAGGCAGGCTTTAAGATCGTTCGTCAAGGCAAGCATATTGTAATGTCTAATGGCTGGCGATTTATAACCATCCTGCGGAAAAACCCGATTAACGCCTATACTATGGGTGGTATTATCCGCGATGCTGGCCTAACTATTGAAGAATTCATTAAATTAGTCTAACTTAGGCCCCTGGCATTAGAGGAAATAATTAATAAAGATTATGTCCACCTCTGCTATACCGGCCGTGTTTAGCTCTAATCATGCGTCTGATCTTTTTCGGCTACCATAATATCGGCCACATCTGCCTGGAAGTTTTAGGGGAATTCTGTCGGCAGTATGGTGATGAAATTGTCGCGGTAGTCACCCACGCCGATGACCCTGACGAAAATCGCTGGTTTGCCTCGGTGCGCGACCTGGCCTTTAATCAATACTATCCGGCCTATCAACCTACCGACCCCAACGAACCGGGCTTTGTCGAAGTCCTGCGGCGACTGCAGCCCGACTTTATATTTTCCTGCTATTACCGCCAGATGTTGAAAAAACCGCTGTTGGACCTGCCGCGCGCTGGGGCGCTCAACTTGCATGGCAGCCTGCTGCCCCGTTATCGCGGCCGTTGTCCGGTTAATTGGGTCCTAATCCACGGCGAGACTGAAACCGGGGTCACCCTGCATTATATGGCAGAACAGCCCGACCGCGGCGATATAGTAGCCCAGCAACGGGTGCCCATCACCCTGGAAGACACTGCCCTGACCCTGTTTAACAAAATGACTGTGGCGGCTGGTGCCTTGATGCGGGACAGCTATCCGCGGCTGCGGGCCGGGAGCGCGGACCGCATCCCCCAGGACCAGGCCCAGGCCAGTTATTTTGGCGGTCGCCGCCCCGAGGACGGTAAAATTGACTGGCGGCAATCCGCTTGGCAAATCTATAATCTGGTGCGGGCCGTCACCCACCCCTATCCCGGTGCCTTCACTACTTATCAGGGACGAAAGCTGTTCGTCTGGCAAGGCAAAACCACAGAGGAATCACTGCCCCCCGATTCTCTGCCGGGAACGGTGATCGCCGTCCGACCCGACGCCGGTCTGTTGATCGCTACTGGTCAAGGCGGCTTTCTATTGCAGCAGGGTCAATTTGCCGGTGAACCGGAATTATCGGGGCTAGCCTTGGCCGATTGCGGCATCCGGCCCGGCCAGAGATTAGGAGAAGATTAGACCCTTTCATAAGGCTAGGAGGATATCTTGAAAATCTTGATCTTGGGGGTGAATGGCTTTATCGGCAACGCCTTGGTGCGCCGCATCCTCAACACCCGTGACTGGGAAGTGTTCGGCATGGATCTGTATGATAACAAGCTGGACCACTCCCTGAATCATCCCCGTTTCCATTTTTTGGAGGGGGATATTGCCATCAATAAGGAATGGATTGAATATCACATCAAAAAATGCGACCTGGTCTTGCCGCTGGTAGCCATTGCCACCCCGATGAGCTATGTTAAACAGCCCCTTAAGGTCTTCGAGTTGGATTTTGAGGAAAATCTGCGGATTGTCCGCCAATGTGTCAAATATCAGACCCGGATCATCTTCCCCTCCACTTCAGAAGTTTATGGTATGAGTGCCGAATCCGAATTCCAGGAGGATTCCAGCCCCCTGGTGCTGGGACCCATCCATAAACAACGCTGGATTTATAGCTGTTGCAAACAATTGCTGGATCGGGTAATCTGGGCCTATGGGCAGGAAGGCAAGCTGCAATTTACGCTGATCCGACCCTTTAATTGGATCGGCCCCAAGCTGGACGATATTGATGCCGCCAAAGAGGGTAGTTCCCGGGTGGTGACCCAATTTATCATTAACCTGGTCAATCGGGAGCCGATCCGCTTGGTGGACGGCGGCTTGCAGAAACGCTGTTTTACTTATGTGGAGGATGGCATCGATTGCCTGATGAAGATCATCGAAAACCCGGGCCAGGTGGCTGACGGCCAGATCTTTAACATCGGCAATCCCCACAACGAGATCTCGGTCAAAGACCTGGCCTATATGCTCAGGGAGCTGTTTCAAAATCATCCTGACCATCGACATGACCAGGAGTATTCCGAAATCATCGAAGTGCCGCACGAGGACTACTACGGCCAGGGCTATCAGGATATCCTGACCCGTAAACCGGCCATTGGCCAGGCCCGCCGGTTGTTGGCCTGGGAACCGAAGACGGATCTGCCTACCTCGCTGAAATATACCCTGGACGCCTTCTTGGCGGAGATTCGGCGGCTGAACCATCAGGTCTGAGGCGACTAGACGCTCGTGAGACGGTTGGCGATCAAAGTCGATGTCGATACATTGGCCGGCTTTCAAGAAGGCGTACCGCCCCTGCTGGCGCTTTTTCAGGAACGCGGCCTGCGGGCCAGTTTTTTCGTGGCCATGGGGCCGGATAATTCTGGTCAGGCGATCTGGCGTCTGTTCACCCGCAAGGGATTTTTGCACAAGATGCTGCGGACTCGAGCTCCCCGACTTTATGGTCTGAAGACCCTGGCTTATGGCACCCTGTTACCGGCCCCGATGATCGTGGCTAGTGAGCCAGGTCTGCTCCGGCAGGTGACCGCCGACGGCCATGAATTAGGCATCCATGGTTACGACCATGTACACTGGCAAGATCACCTGGGCCGTTTGCCCCAGGAAGCCATTCACCTGGAATTATTGCGCGCCCAAAAGATCTTTATCAAGGTTATGGGCTACGGTGCGACTGCTTTTGCCGCCCCCGGTTGGCAGTGTACCGCCGCCAGCCTGGCCGCGTTAATGACCGAAAATTTTTCTTATGTCAGCAATACCAGGGGCTACGGTCCCTATTTCCCTCGCTTTGAAAACCGGCTCTTTCCTATTTTAGAGATTCCCACCACCTTACCGACCATGGATGAACTTTTGGGGTTAAACGGTCGGACCGCGCGCGACTTTAATCAAGAAATTCGCTCCCGCCTGCGTCCCGGCCAGTCCGAGGTCCTCACCGTGCACGCCGAGGTTGAAGGCCGGGTTTATCGGGATGACTTTGCCCGCCTGCTAGATCAACTGCAGACGGACGGAGTAGAATTCTCGCGGCTGGGGGACTGGGCCCAGGAGTTGTTAGCCGCGCCCCAGGCTATTCCCACGGCACCGGTCCAAGAAGGCACCCTGCCCGGACGGGCCGGTCCCGTGGCGTGCCAGGGGCCCTCGGAGGGCCAGACATGACCGTGGCGGCCATTATTCCCGCGGCCGGAGTGGGGCGGCGCATGGGCCATAAAATCCCCAAGCCCTATCTAACCTTGGCCGAAAAGCCGATTCTCGCCCATACCCTGGCAGTGTTTGAATCCCTCCCGGAAATCAACGAGATTACCGTGGTTACCCAACCCTCGGAATTAGAGTTTTGCCAAGAAAAGGTGGTAGTCCCGTACGGATTTCAAAAGGTCCTGCGCCTGGTGCCGGGTGGTAAAGAAAGGCAGGACAGCGTTTACCACGCCTTAAAAATCCTGCATCAACAAGAAGACCTGGAAATCATTCTGGTTCATGACGGCGTCCGTCCGTTTGTCACCCCGGAGGCCATCCGCCGGGTCATTAAGGCGGCCCGCGATACCGGGGCCGCCATCCTGGCGCAGAGCGCCCAGGATACCATCAAGCAGGTGAACAAAAAGCACCGGGTGGTCAAGACCTTAGATCGCCGTGAACTGTGGCTGGTACAAACTCCTCAGGCCTTTAAAACCGACCTGCTGTGGAAGGCCTTTGTCGAAGCCTATGCCAAAAATTTTTATGGGACGGATGAGGCGTCCTTACTAGAAAATTTGGGGGTGCCAGTTACGGTGGTCAAGGGCTCCCCTCATAATCTTAAAATTACTACCCAGGAGGACCTCCATCTGGCCGAGGCCCTGGTCAAGATCAGGCAAAAGTCCAGCCGTGCGCGTCGGTCTCGGATATGATGCCCACCGCCTGGTGGCCGGTCGCCCCTTAATCCTGGGGGGGGTCGAAATTCCCTATCACCTCGGCTTACGGGGACATTCCGACGCTGATGTCTTATCGCACGCCATCGGTGACGCCCTGTTGGGGGCGGTGGGCGCCGGGGACCTGGGACAGCATTTTCCGGATCGCGATCCGGCCTATAAAGGAATCTCCAGCCAGGTTCTCCTCGACAAAATTATGGTGCTAGTCCGGGAGCGAGGCTATCACCTGATTAATGTCGATGCCACCGTGGTCGCCCAGGCCCCTAAGTTAAAACCCTATATTTCTCAAATGGTTGCTACCCTGGCCCAAACCCTGCAAATCACGCCGGAGGCGGTCAATATCAAGGCTACCACCACCGAAAGAATGGGCTTTACCGGCACCGGCGAAGGCCTGGCCGCCTATGCCGTAGTGTTAGTGGATCAGGCCGGGTGACTTATGGCCCTTGAAATTTCTGCCGCCTTTTGGCATGATAAGATTGCTATGTTAGAAATATGTCCATCGCCCTCCGAGTGCCTAGAGTTAATGGCTCAACATCAGATGCTGCCCAATATTCGGGAGCATAGCCTGCGGGTCACCGTAGTAGCCCTGCGGCTCGGGGAAGCCCTGGTGCAATCCGGATTCAGCTTAAATCTTCCCCTGCTCGAAGCCGGGGCTTTGCTGCACGATATTGCCAAGACTACCTGCCTGCAAAACGGCGGTGATCACGCCCAGATCGGCGCCGGATGGCTGCAAAACTATGGCTACCCGGCGGTCGCCGAAATTATTCGGCAGCATGTCTATCTGCCGGACCAGGTCCTGGAGTCACCCCGCATCCGGGAGACCGAAGTGGTCAATTACGCCGATAAACGGGTAATGCACACCCAGGTCGTGTCTTTAAAAACCAGATTTGCCGATCTCCTGGTCCGCTATGGTCGGAATGCGCCGGCCCGACAACGGATCACCGCGATCGAGCGACGGACGGTTCGGTTAGAAGACAAAATTTTTGCCCCCCTCAGCCTAACTCCCCCTGACTTGATAGAACTTAATGACCTTAGGAGGGCGGTATGACCAAATTGCGCCTGGCACTCATCAGTGGCGGGAAATCCTCAGAACGGCAGGGGTCGCTGAATAGCGGCGAACAGGTCTAACAGGCCCC
>JAQVHY010000106.1 GCA_028695935.1 Desulfobacca sp. | reverse complement strand
ATTGGATGATGGCATGATGCTATAATCACCCCAAATATTTTTAACCCCAATGCAAAACTATGGATATACGCAACTCATTAATCCCACACTTGACCTCTCCCCTTAAAGTTGTGGGTAATGATAAGCCCCTGGGGGGAGGGGGTTGGGGGGAGGGGAGGAAAATTCAAGATGTGGAGATTATATAATATTCTTCACCCCTTCCCTGACCGTCCCCCTCAAGGGGAAAGAGGGTTTTCGGATTAAAGCTAACTAAATCAGATCAATCCATGCTGCCAAGGCGGTCTTAGGAATGGCTCCGGCCCGGACCAGGCGCGGCGGCTCTTGGCTCAGGTCCAAAACGGTGGAAGCTAGTCCCCCGGGACAGGGGCCGCTATCCATAATCAGGTCCAGTTCAGGGCCCATTTCTCGTTCCACTTCGACCGCGGTCACCAGGGGTGGTTGGCCAGCGCGGTTGGCGCTGGTGCCCGTCAGGGGGCGCCCATAGGCCGCGGTCAGGCTTAAAGCCAACGGGTGACTGGATTGCCGCACCCCAATGGTGCCGGTCCCGGCGGTTAGTTGACCGGGGAGGTCGGGCCGGGCGGGCAGGACCAGGGTCAGAGGACCGGGCCAGAACCGGACCATCAGTTGCTGGGCCTGGGGTGGGACGATCAGAGCAACCTGCTCTACCATGTCTAGATCGGCAACCAGCACCAGTAGCGGTTTCCCCACTGGGCGACCCTTAAGGGCCAGAACGCGCGCCAAAGCCGTCTCCTGGAAGGCGTCCACCGCTAAGCCATAATAGGTTTCGGTCGGACAGGCGACTATCCCGCCGCGCCGTATTACAGTTAAGGCCTCCTCTAAAGAGGCCCGATCGGCTGGCGAATGCCAAGTTACCAGGCGTGCCATGGTTACTCCAGTTTACCGCCAGTGGTCTTTAGGTGCAAGCAAATCAGCACCTCTGCTTCTGTGACCATAAGTAAATTAGTATTCATGGGGAAATTCCCCCGCCCCTGGTGGGAGGGGGCTAGGGGGAGGGGGGAGTGGATTTTAGGAGGACACGAATTAAAGTCATAGCTGCCCCAGAAATTGACTTATGTTCATTTGGGAAGCGGTTGCCCCAGGCTGGGCATCGACTCTAAGCCTTGACTATCGGAGCCCAAAGGGGCGATAATTAATCTGATTAGGAGGGCGACCATATGGCGCGTATGAGCGTTCAATCAGAATGTTATCCTTGCTTACAACGTTTGATTAATATGGCGGTGGAACTGGCTACTTCTGACCCTAAGTTACAGACCCAAGCTCGACAACAGGCGCAAGAGATTCTGGATCGCGAATTTTTGCCAGGGGCGACGCCGGCGGTAATCGCCAATCAGTTTAACCAGGTTATCAAGGAGGTCACCGGTAACCCCGACCCGTTTGCCGGACATAAGTCGGCTGAAACCGAGGTGATGCGACGGATCTCGGCCGAGCTTACTCCTCGCTGGGGCCATGATCTGGCTTCTCTGTTGTCTCTGGCGGCCATAGGCAACGGCCTCGATTTTTTCCGCTCCGGCAATGATATCGTCGAGGAACTGACAGGTCCGGTGCAGTTGGTTGGCGCTGATCTGGAACTCTTTACCGCCCGTCTATCCCGGCCCGGAACGATGTTATATCTGGCTGATAATGCCGGGGAACAGTTTTTCGATCTGCCCCTGGTGCGGGGGCTCAGACAACGTGGCTGGCAGGTAATATATGTGGTGAAAGGGGGGCCTATTCAAAATGATTTAAGCCGGGCTGATCTAATGGCTTCCGGACTGGCCGCGGATTTGGACCCGATTCTGGATACCGGTGCGCCGATGGTGGGGCTAATATTGGAACAGGCCAGTTCCGAGTTTTGCCAACATTATGAAACTGCCGACCTGATTCTGGCCAAGGGTCAGGGCCATATTGAGACCATGGCTCATTTCGATGACCCTCGGGTATTTTTCCTGCTTCAGGCCAAATGTCGGCCCATCGCCACAATCTTGGGCGTCCCGCAGCTAAGTTTTGTCTTTAAGGCTTTAAGCTCTCTCAGTTAATAGCCGTCGGCAAATTCTAACCTTAAAGCAACCGGGGAGGAGCAGGGAATGATCACCCGAGCTCTTCCCTCTGAATTGAACAGGCTATCAATACCTTAGTTTAGAGTATTTCCCCACCTATTACCCTGAGCCGGGTGCCGGGGCTTCTTACCAGCGAATTCTGGCCTGATCTCGTAAGTCTATCCCCATTAAACAAATTTCAGCTTACCTGGGCAATTATCCTACCACTATTTTTTTATCAAAGCGTAAAATTTTCTTGTCAGCGATAAGTAATCGTAGTATAGGTAGCCTGGGGGAGTTATGAAGTAGAACTTTGTACCGAAGCGTTAAATAAGGGGGGGCAGAGAATGCTTAGACATTGGTCGTGGTATGGGGTCTTGCTTCTGTTTTGGGTAATAGCGGGCTGTAGCGGCCATCGGGCTCCGGTGGTCCAGACCGGCCCAGAGGTTGATCAATCTTGGGATCAGGCGGGGGAGCGCGGGTTAGAGGCGGCCGATGAGAAAAACCTGATTAACCAGGTCCTTAGTAAAAAAGGCTATCACCAGAAAGGCAAAAAGCCCACCGTAATACTGGTTTCCAAACTTAGCCGTAAGCTTACCCTTTATTATGGGGCAACGCCGCTCAAGACCTACCCGGTAGTGTTGGGCGGTAATCCTAAGCATGATAAGTTGTGCCAAGGGGATCTGTGCACGCCGGAAGGAGTTTACCAGGTGGTCTGTAAGTATCCCCACGACCGCTGGAATAAATTTATCCTGTTAGATTATCCCAACACCCAGAACTGGCTGAAATTTGCCCGGGCCAAAAAGCGGGGGCGGATATCACCCTGGGCCAGTATTGGGGGGGAGATCGGCATCCACGGGACTGACGACGATCTTAAAAATATTGTGGGCGAAAATTGGACCCTAGGCTGTATTTCTTTGCAAAACCGCCATCTGGACGATATCTATCCTTTAATTAACGAAAACACCCTGGTAGTTATACAAAAAAAATGACGTGGGCTTTGGCCCCCCACACCGCCGGCCCGGAATAATTCCCGGGCCGCTTTTTTTGGTCGGGACGATCTTAAAAAGTGTTTGGTTTACTGACGCGGCTAATGATGTTAACCGAAACTCGAAACCAGTATTAATGGTTTGGGGGCAAAGCAGGTTGATAACCGGCCGGAGTGATGGTCGCGAAGTAGAAGGGGGGTGCCACTTCAGCCTGGGCCGCGGCCATCTTTTCCAAAAATTCGCAGCTTAAGGTCAGCAGTTCCGCTAATGGCGTCCCCTGTTGGAGGGCCTTCAGAAGCCGGATCTCCATGCCTAAATGGCGGGGCATAACGACCAGCGGTTGAATCGGAATCCGCTCCAGAGGCAAGGCATTGTTTTCGCTGGCTAACAGCACCGCCTGATAGCCCGGCGGTGGGGTGTTTGGCGAATAGCCGGCCAGGATAAAGTAAATCCGGCGCAGATCCTCTAGCTCTGGGCCATGTTGCTCTAAATAGCGTCCATAGGCCCGAGAGAGGAAGGGGACCGCAAACTCGACGATATCCTGAATCTCTACCAGACCACGCTGTTCGACTTCGTGGCGCAAGGCCAGGGATAGGGGCACGCTGACCCCGGAGCCGCCACTGAGCACCGCGGCATGAGTCCCCAGGGGAAACAGTTTCTCTATTGTGGAATAGTGGCTCTGACCGTCCTCAGCAAAACGGGTAGCCCGGCTGTCCGTAGCCAGGATAATCCCGTACTCGTTAAATCCTACCAGGGCCTGAGTCATTAAGTACTTCCCCTATTTTTTGATGGTTTATAAAGGTTTTGTTTTAATCCAAAAGTGCAATCAAAGGGATATTTTGGTAGCGGCTTGATTTATCAAGCCCTTTAGGGTGCAATAAATTGCGCCCCTGCCATTAAGGGAAAAATAGTTTTTTGAAACCCGCACCGCGCCCTTAAGCCCCAGAAAATTAAGGCGAGGCCTTCCAGCCGGACTTGGCCCCGGTGGAAGACCACCGCCTAGTCGCTCACCGCCGGAGCCAGCGAGATATTTTGTTCTACCTGGAGTTATAGTTAAACCCTTGCTCTGGAGCGACCGGAAAGATATTATTATGACTGTTTAGTACCTAGCAAAAAGCTGGAATGATCATTGATCCGCCGGAACTCCGGGGCCGAAAAGCCCGCTTCCTGCATCCAGACCGCAACTTCCGAATGTTTATAGGCCCGCCCCGCCGTAGTGACGGCCAGCATATGGACGCCGAACAGGGCCGCACTCATCGGGGTATAGCCGTCATCATTGAGAAAAAAGTCAACCACCGCCAAACGGCCGCCCGGCACCAAGGCATCAGCCGCTTTGCGAATCAGGAACTGACTCTGGGCGTCGCTATGGCTGTGCAGGATGTTGGCCATCCAGATAAAATCATAGTTTTGGCCGATTTCGTCATTGAGGAAATTACCGGCTAGGGTCTGGACCCGATCACCCACCCCATGACGGCGGATGTTTTCTTGGGCAATGGAGATCGGCAGGGGGAGGTCGAAGATGGTAGCGCGTAGTTGGGGGTAATGCTTGACAAAATTAATGGCATAAGTGCCAGGACCACCGCCCAGATCCAGCAAGTGGTTTACGCCCGCTAGATCTAGTTGGGCCAGCACCGCCGGCACCTGATCGCGCGCCACGGCCTCCATGCCCCTGATAAAGTCTTCAATTTCTTCATCCCGGGCCTCATCATGGGCCTCGACCCAACGGGCCGGGTCAATATCCCGCGGCGTTCCGGTAGCCACCACCGGTCCCAGATCCGACCAGCCCTCCCAGGTATGGTGCAGATGCTTGAAGATCGCCCCGCGGTAGTTGTCATGACCGGCCACTAAATATTGCTCGGCCAGCTCGCCGTTGCGGAAGGCCTCGCCTGCTTTAATTAACAGTCCCATGGCGGTCAAGGCATTGAGCACCATTTCCAGGGAGCGGGTATTAACCTGCAATCGTTCGGCCAGATCCAGGGCGGTAGCCGGGAAGGTCAGATGACTGAAGACCTCCAGATCACAGGCCACCAGGAAGATCTTGGCGGTCTGAAACCCCCGGGCCAATCGCATCAATTCCTCGAATCCCTTGTGGCACTCATTTACCATCATTTGGTTTCCTTATCAGACTGATTGTGCTCTATCCGGCAACTCCCGGCGCCGGCTTTGCCACTCAGTCAGGTGCGGATTCCCAATTTGGGCAGTATCCAGGCATTGACCACAAACCAGAGGGCCAAGCCCGCCAATACAAAGATTATGCTTTTCATGCACTTTATCCCTTGAAAGTTAAATTTATCAGCCGATCTCCGCTGCCGCGGTGAAGATTTGCGTTATTATAGTTATTTATTCTTAAAGACTATTTTAAGCTAGCTACTTTCGCGGCAAAGTCAAGCCTTGATTATTCTAAAAATCAAAAACTTAACTTACCTTGAGGTTTGTTGCGCCTTCTGGACCTTGGCCCAGGTATCCCGCAAGGTCACGGTCCGATTGAACACCGGCGCACCCTCGGCGGAGTCAACGGTATCCACACAGAAATAGCCCAATCTCTCAAACTGGTAGTGATCACCGGGACTGGCGGCGGCGAGACTCGGTTCTAATTGGACCGCCCTGATGACCTCCAGGGAATTAGGATTTAAATTGGATTTAAAATCACCATCCTGAACATCGCTGGGGTTGGGTTTGGCAAACAGCCGGTCATAGAGGCGGACTTCGGCGCTCAGGGCATGGGCCGCCGACACCCAGTGTAAGGTGGCCTTGACTGGCCGTCCATCCGGGGCATAACCCCCGCGGGTCTGAGGATCATAGGTACAGCGCAGTTCGATGATGTCGCCGCTTGTCTCATCCCTAACCACCTCGGTGCATTTGATATAATAGGCGTAGCGCAGCCGCACTTCCCGTCCCGGGGCCAGGCGGTAAAACTTTTTCGGGGGTTGCTCCATAAAATCATCGCGTTCGATGTAGAGCACCCGGGAAAAAGGCACCAGCCGTGTCCCCATACTGGAATCCTCGGGATTATTGATGGCCTCCAATTCTTCCACCTGATCTTCGGGATAATTGTCGATGACCACCCGCAAGGGTCGCAAGACCGCCATCACCCGCGGGGCCCGCTTGTTCAAGTCTTCCCGCAGGCAGAATTCCAACAGCTCCAGGTCCACCAGGTTTTCCCTTTTGCCGACGCCGATGCGCTCGCAAAAATTGCGGATCGACTCCGGCGTATAGCCCCGCCGGCGCATGCCGGCCAGGGTCGGCATGCGGGGATCGTTCCAGCCGCTGACGTAGCCCTCGTTTACCAGTTGCAGCAGCTTGCGTTTGCTCAGCACCGTATAGGTAAGATTGAGGCGGGCAAACTCGATCTGCTGGGGATGACAGGCGACCTTAAGCTCATCCAGAATCCAGTCATATAAGATACGGTTGTCTTCAAATTCCAGGGTACAGATGGAATGGGTGATGCCTTCCAGGGAATCCGACAGGCAATGGGCAAAATCGTACATCGGATAGATGCACCAGCGGTCGCCGGTGCGATGATGCCGGGCGTGGATAATGCGGTAGAGCACCGGATCGCGCATATGCAGATTGGGATGGGTCATGTCGATTTTGGCGCGCAGCACGTGGGCTCCCTCTGGAAATTCCCCGGCCCGCATGCGCGCCAGCAGGTCCAGGTTTTCGGCTACCGGGCGCTCGCGGTAAGGGCTGTCCTGGCCGGGTTCGGTCAGGGTGCCGCGGTAGCGGCGAATTTCCTCCGGGCTTAGGCTGCAGACGTAAGCCTTCCCGGCCTTAACTAATTGGACGGCGTATTGATAGAACTGCTCAAAATAATCCGAAGCATAAAACAGCCGGTCACCCCAATCAAATCCCAGCCAGTGTACATCGGCCTGAATCGATTCCACATACTCCAGCTCCTCTTTGCTGGGATTGGTATCATCAAAACGCAGGTTGCAGACCCCGCCGAATTCCTGGGCCAGTCCAAAGTTCAGGCAGATGGACTTGGCGTGGCCGATGTGCAGATAACCGTTAGGCTCCGGGGGAAAACGGGTAGCCACCCGCCCCTGGTTCTTGTTAGTCTTCAGATCTTCAGTAATGATCTGGCGAATGAAGTTAGTAGGAGCAGCAGGATTGCTGGCGGTCATTTAAGTTTATTCCCTTTTTTACTAATGATGGTAGCGCAATACTGGTTTGGGCGATTTTCTTATTCAGATATTAACAAATTATCATCCTGCCGGGAAGGTACCCGCATAGCCCGGACCGGCTGGCCGAGGCATAATGGTCCCTCCAGCTAAACTTTATATTACGGAGGGAGTTCAAGCTGATCAAACGCTCGGCAGGGGGTACTACGGCATTAGCCTATCTTCCCTCCCCCGTAAAATGCAGCACGGAGGAGGGAAATATCGTCATTGGCTAGGGAACATCAATCACTGATCGGGAGGCAATGCCATTTCCGCAGCACTGCAGGCCGCTAAGCCGGAGAAAGTCTTCTCGGGTTACTCCCGGAACGGATTGATCAGGTGGACCGGGACCGGGGAGTTGCGGATCACCTTTTCGGCTACGCTGCCAAAGGCTGGACTGATCTGATCAATGTCCTCGTGGCCCCGGCCGTGAGTGGTCATGATCACCATATCTGCCTTTTCCTGATCAATAGCTTTGAGAATCTCGCTGGCGGCGTCGCCCTGCACCAGCCGGATTTGCAGGTTGGGGCAGGCCTTCAGATCCCGATCGCATACCGTCTCCATCCTTTTTTTGGCCTGATCTACTTCCCAGTTTTGAAAATGATGCAAATGGTCCTCACTGGGGTAACTGCCGTAGGCCGGGAAAAAGGACATTAGATCAACGCCCACATAAAGCATGATGACTTGAGCCTGGTATTTTTCAGCTAATGAGACCACATGCTTGGTAGCCTTGAGGGAGTTCTTGGACAAGTCGGTCGGCCAAAGAATGGTGCGCACTTCCATCTGAAAACCTCCTCTTTAATCTGAAGTGAATGCCCAGCCCGTAACCATATTTTTTAAAAGATAACACATTAATTAAAATATGGAAGGGTTTCGCCGTACTTTTTAAAATTTATTCAATTAACTTTAGAACCCCCACCAGCTCCAACCGTGCGCCTTCCGACCTTGCTCTGCAGATCAAGGACTAATTAAATAGCCAGCAACCGACTCCATGGTCAGACTCCACTTCTACCCAGGGCGGGGGTTGGCGACAGGTTTCCATCGCCTGGGGGCAGCGGGGCTGGAACGGACAGCCGGGCGGCAGTTCTTGGGGATTGGGGACCTGTCCGGGGATGGCGTATAGTTGCTGATGGCGCGGGCCGGTAAAATCCAGCCGCGGCACCGAGGCCAACAGCCCCTGGGTATAAGGGTGCCGGGGGCGGGCAAAGAGCTGAGCGGTAGGGGCGGATTCGACGATGACCCCGGCATACATCACCGCCAGCCGATCGGCAATCTGGGCCACGATCCCCAGGTTGTGGGTGATCAGCAGCATGGCCATCTGTAAATCGGCCTTCAGTCGGGTCATCAAGGCCAAGATCTGGGCCTGAATCGTGACATCCAAGGCGGTGGTCGGCTCGTCGGCAATCAACAGTGGCGGCTGGCAGGCCAGGGCCATGGCAATCAAGGCCCGCTGCCGGAGGCCCCCGGACAATTCATGGGGATACTGGGTCAAGCGCCGCCGGGCATCCGGCATGCCGACCCAGGACAGGCAATTAACGGCTTCGTTCGCCGCGGCCTGGCGTCCCAGGCGACGATGCTGGCGCAGGACTTCGGCAATCTGATCGCCGATAGTCAGGACCGGATTTAGGGCGGTCATGGGTTCCTGGAACACCATGGAAATGCGGTTACCCCGCAAGTGGCGCATCTGGGCCGGGCTGAGGCCCATCAGGTCTTGCCCCTCAAGCCGGATTTTCCCGGCTATCTGGCCCAGGCCGGCCGGGATCAGGCGCAGGATAGAGAGGGCGGTGACCGTTTTACCACACCCGGACTCTCCCACCAATCCCAGGGTTTCACCCGCGGCCAGGGTAAAACTGACATCGTTGACCGCGGGCACCACGCCGGCGCTAGTCTGAAAATGCGTGCGGAGATGTTCGACTTCTAACAGTGGTGGGTTCAGATGGGGCATTGGTCCGAAGTGATATCCGCCAGCGGCAATAGAACAGTGAAAGTGGTCCCCTGGCCCGGGGTGCTTTTGACCACAATGTCGCCCTGATGAGCTTTAATAATATTTCGGCAAATGGACAGCCCCAGACCTGAACCCTTGGCCTTGGTAGTGTAATAAGGGTTAAAGATATTGTCCAGTGCCTCCGGCGCGATGCCTTCGCCGGTGTCGCTGACGTCAATCTCCAGGTAGGGCTCCTCCACCCGCGTGGCTACGGTCAGTTGACCACCCTGGGGCATGGCTTCAACCGCGTTTTTTAACAGGTTAAGCAAGACCTGCTTGATCTGCTGGCGGTCAAACTTAAGGGCCGGGAGCGATTCCGGATGCTCCTGGCTGATGGCGATCCCCTGCTCCTTAAGGGTATCTTCAATGAGATATACGACCTCTTGGATGACCTCGGCGATCTGCTCCGCCTTAGGCTGGATCGTGGGGGGATGGGAGAAATCTTTCATCTCGGCCATCAGGCATTCCAGGCGTTTCACCTCTTCCGTAATCATCCCCAGTTTATCGCGCGTCTTGTCATCCAGACTAGGGGCGCGGGCCAGTTGCCGGGCAAAGCCGCCAATCACCATTAAGGGGTTTTTGATCTCGTGGACAATATGGCTGACGGTACTGCCCACTGCGGCCAAACGCTCGGATTGGCGCAGTTTGGCCTCCAGGTCGGTGCTCTCGGTTATGTCCCGGATAATGCCGGTAAAATATAGCTGGCCGCCAATCTCCGCCACCGAAAAGGAGATGCTCATGGGGAAGGTCTGGCCATTTTGGCGTTGGGCACTGAGACGCACGTGTTTGCCAATGACATGGGGCTCACGGGTAGCCAGATAACGGCGCACGTAATCTTTATGTTCGTTTTTATAAGGTGGGGGGATAATGATGGACAGATCCTGGCCCAGGGCTTCCTCCCGGCTAAACCCTAAAATCTTTTCCGCCCCATGGTTATAGCCGACGATGATGTGATCCTCGTTAATGGTAACGATGGCATCGGTAGCGCTGTCAATAATCCCTTTCTGGATTTCCCAGTCCTGACAGATCTCCGGTAAGGTGGTCAGGAAGGTTTCAACCAGATGGGCGCCCGCGCCAGAAACAACCTTTTCGGGCTCGATCCCCGGCAGAGCCGCATCACCCTCGGCCGACCGGCGCAGATCGACGATCACCTCAAAATTAACCGGATTAAATTTCTCCCCAGACGATGGCGCATCGCCGGAGGGGATAAGCGTAGCCGGGTCGAACAAGGTTACGCTGATACAGGGGCAGGCCCCGGCACACGCCATCGGCCACCGGCCCAAGTGCTCGAGGGACTCGGGGCTACCGATAACTGCCACTTTTATGGGGGGCTTATTACTCATTTTTTACTCTGCGCGACAAGGACCATAAACCGAAGGCGGGATGCGCTCCGCTTTCCCGCCCTACGGTTTTGCCGTTAAACTGGAAACATCGTAGGGTGGCCTAAGCAAAAAATCAACGATTTTCCATTTATTTTTTACAGGCGATGGCCTCGATCTCGATGGCGACGCCGCGCGGCAGGTTCACCACCTGCACCGTAGTCCGGGCCGGGCAGCGTTCCGGGAAAAATTCAGCATACACGCGGTTCATCTCGGCAAAATCACTCATATCGGTTAAGTAAACCGTGGTTTTTACCACCTGGTTGAGAGACAGGCCGGCAGCGCTCAGCACTGCCTTGATATTTTCCAGAACCTGGATGGTTTGCACGACGATATCCCCCTGGACCCGTTTGCCCTCGGCGTCCAGCGGAATCTGGCCGGATAGAAAAAGGAAGTCCCCCACTTCCACCGCTTGACTGTAGGGGCCGATGGCAGCAGGAGCTTGCGTCGTAGAGATGATCAGTTTTTTCATGTCGTTATAATCCTTTGCAGATGGATTGGCGCCAAAGATCCCATAGATGACTAGAATAACCGCCAACCCGGTCCAGAGCAATCGTTTGGTCGGTTCTCTAAACATCAAACATTGGGGCTAAGGTTTTTTTTAAAAAACAATAATATTGGCAGCTTAATCATGTTATCGGTTGTGTTTGAAAACCTAATTTTTATGACCAAAACCCTCGTTGCTTTTTCTTGAAGGTTTTAACCGAAAACCGAAAACAGAAAACTAAAAAACCGGGTTTTTCCCCGGCCGGGCGGTTGGGCATAAACCGGCAACAAGGCAGGATTATAAGATGGCCAGTGCTTGGCGGGCCAGAGATTCGGCATTAGCCAACATCTGGTCACATTCAGCCAGGCTCAGGCCGGCCCCCTGACCGAGTTGATAGGCCCGCTCCCGGGTGATAAAATCCCGGGGACTGTGAGAATCAGTGTTTAAGATTAATGCGGCGCCCACCTCCCGGGCCAGGGCCGCAACATGGCCGTTGGCCAGGGAGTGGCCGGCCCGGGCCGAGATTTCCAGCAGGATGCCGTGCTGGCGGG
>JAQVHY010000006.1 GCA_028695935.1 Desulfobacca sp. | reverse complement strand
ATCAGTGGGAGATGGCCAGGCCAGTGGGACAATCCATCCCTGATCAATACCAACAACATTTTCAAGCAGGGCAGAAAGCCCCGGCCTATTTCCGACAACTGGTGGAGGGCGTCCAGGCTCATCAGGCCGAATTAGACGCCCTGATCACCCGGTTTGCGGAGCACTGGCGTCTGGAGCGCATGACCGTCATAGATCGGAATCTCTTGCGTTTGGCCACTTTTGAGCTGCTTTATGTGCCTCAGGTGCCGCCCAAGGCGGCAATCAATGAAGCCGTGGAGTTGGCCAAACGCTATGGCACGGAAGACTCCGCCGCCTTTATCAATGGCATTCTGGATCGCATCTGGAAAGCCAGGTAACCACAACATCAGCTTCACTAGGAGGATAACATGGTCCGTAAATCTCTAACGATTATGGTTGCTTCTTTAATGTTAATATCCCTGGCCGGTTGTTCGGTTAACGGCCACTATGATCCGGCGCGGTCCGCCGGAGCCGGGACCCTGGGCGGAGCGGCCTTAGGGGCCGCCCTGGGGTCAATCATCGGTGCCGGTACTGGTTCGGCGGCAACCGGGGCCTGGGTGGGCGCGGCTTCCGGAGCTCTGGTGGGCGGCGTCGGTAGTTATCTCTACGCCAAACACAAGGAGTCTCAGGTCCGCGATGCCAACCTGGCCGCCCAGCAATACAGCTACTCCCCCAGCCGGGGCAACATCATCACCATTGAAAAGGTGGATACCAATCCAACTAAGGTTAAACCGGGCGGGCAGGTCGATATGATCATGTCTTATACCCTGCTGACCCCGGAGAACCAGCCTATCCCGGTTACCGTGGCCCGCGAAGTCCAGTTTGGGGGCAGCCGGTTTTCTCCTCCCAGCCAGAATCAGACCACCAAGGCCAACGGCACTTATGTAGATCAGGTTGCCTATCAGGTTCCCAAAGCGGCCCAGCCGGGTACCTACACCGTGGTCAACAAGATTATTACCGACCAGGGCTTTGATGAGAAGACCACTTATTTTGTGGTTGAACGTTAAAAGGAGTTGATGGTCAACTAACTGGATTCCATCCGGAAACTTACCTACTCTGGGGGAGTCAATTAGAACCTATTGAAAATATATAATATTTTTCACCCCCACCCTGACCCTCCCCCCTCAAGGGGGAGGGAAACAATGGTTTCCGGACGGACACTAAGGGGAGGACCACGAAAGCTTCGAGCGTGATATAGCGCGGCCAAGGCGAAAGTATTCTCTAATTTTATTGACAGAAGTATTTTTAAAAGATAACTATAAAGTTTATACTCCTTGCTCTGGGCCGTGGTCCAGGGCTACTACAGCCAGAAGGAGGCAGGATGCGACGTTACGAGTCGGTCTTTGTGATCAACCCCGACCTGATGGATGCTGAAATTGAGGCCACTGTTGATAAGTTCACCGGTATTATCAGCTCCCAGGACGGCACTCTGTTTAATCGGGAGGACTGGGGGCGGCGTAAGTTAGCTTACCGTATTCAAAAATTCACCCGCGGCTACTATGTCTTGACGGACTTTGCCGGTGAACCGGCGGTGGTCTCCGAATTGGAACGCAACTACAAGTTGGATGACCGGATTATCCGCTTTTTAACCATCAAAACCAGTGATCGGGTGGATGTCGAAGCGGTTAAAGCGGAATTGGCGGCCAAGCCGGCGGCTCCTCCCGAAGCGGAGAAACCTGCGGTCGAGTCCGAGACCCCGGTGCCGGTTGAGGCCAGCGAGTCCTCTGGCGAATCCCCTGAGACGGAGGTATAACTTATGGCCTTACCTACCAGACGGAAACGGAAAACGGTATTTCGGCGACGGAAAGTCTGTCGTTTCTGTGTTGATAGTTCATTGCGGGTTAATTATAAAGATGTCAACACCTTGAGGCATTTTATTACCGAGCGCGGCAAAATTATTCCCCGACGCATATCGGGCAACTGCGCTCGCCATCAACGACAGATTACCACCGAAATCAAACGCGCCCGGCACTTAGCGCTGATACCCTATACCGCCACACTGCCCCAGGATTAGGCCGGATCGCGCCGACGGCTGAGAGGATGGAGGGGCCCCAGTGGAAACCACACTGGTATTAAGGCTGATCAGCGGACTCTGTGTACTACTGCTGCTATACATTGCCTCCCTTCAGATTCCGCTCCTGGGGACACTGTTTGGCATCTTGATACCCTTACCGATTATCCTGGTCTGTCGGCGGGTTAGCTGGTGGTCGGGATTCTTTCTGGTGCTGGTGGCGGGTGGGGCTTTTTGGTATCTGGAACATTTTTTCCACTTAGACGGAGAAATTGTTCAATACCTAGAATTGGCGCTGATCGGTTTAATCCTGGCGTTACTTAGTATACGCGGTTACGCGGCGGATCGCGCCATCAGTATCACCGTATTAATCACGACCCTAGTGGGGGGTCTGATTTTTGTCGGACAGGCCCTGCACCAGGGTTTAGCGCCGCTGGATTATTTACACCGGACCATTGAGAACCTGGTAAATAATTTCCTGGCTTTATTGGGCAAGGAGGGGATTCCCACTGACCAGTTGCTCCCGAACAATCTTCAGCTCTCGGGACTGATAGAATTGGTGGTGCAGATCAGCCCGGCATTATGGTTGATCAATACCACCCTGATCGTCTGGTTGAATATGATTCTTAGTCGGGAAATTTTACGACAAAGTACGGGCCAGGATGTCGGCCCGCCGCTTAATCTGTGGAAGTCCCCGGAATGGCTGGTATTTATTGCTTTGGCGGCCGGTTTCGGACTGCTCCTGCCGATCGGCTGGTTGCCGAAGGTAGCGCTTAATATCTTGCTGCTCTGTGGCCTGATTTATTTTTATCAGGGGCTGGCTATTGTGGCGTTTATTTTCCACCGGTGCCAGGTTCCCAAAATAATCCGGGCCTTGGGCTATCCCTTGCTGCTTCTCAAGCCCGTCACCCTCCTGGTGATTGGGGTGGGGCTGGTTGACCTGTGGTTTGATTTTCGGCGTTTGCACCAGCCGCCGACCCAAGCCTGAGAGCAGCCCCTGAGTTTATTTAAACCTGCATGATTTTTTATTGAATGGTAAGAGGTAAGCAAACGTGAAACTGATCTTAACCGAAGACCTCCCGGGATTGGGACAAGTCGGTAATCTAGTCGAAGTCGCCCGCGGTTATGGACGTAATTATCTAATCCCGCAAGGTAAAGCGCTGGAGGCGACTCCAGGCAATATCGCCCGCTTTGAGCAACAGCGCGCCCGTCTGCAAAAGACCCAGGAACGCGAAAAAGAGACGGCTCTGGCCCTGGCGACCCGCCTGGAAGGAGTGACGCTCACTATCCCCCAACGGGTGGGCGAAACCGAAAGACTTTACGGTTCGGTTACCTCGGCCCAGATCGCTGAGGCCCTGGCCTCGCAAGGTTTTGATTTAGACCGCAAAATGTTGGAGCTGCCGGAGCCGATTAAGGCCCTGGGGACCTACGAAGTCACGGTGCGCCTGCAATCCGGGGTCCGGGCCGCGGTCAAGGTTGAGGTAGTACCGGAGACCACTTAAACAAGCTCCTCTCTGCCTGTCATATTCGAGCCAATTTTTTATTCCCGGATTTAATCCTTAATATTGGCAAACTTAGCGATATCTAAGCGGGATGATTTTGTCGGGGTATGAAAATCGGCGAAAATGGGAAGTGCGAGGAGTTTGGCCGGGCGGGGGCGGTTGGCCCCCAAGCCCTAATAATTACTTCATAAAACCATCCTGCTGCTACTTACCGAAAAGCCTCCAACCCCCCGATTGAGCAGGATTAATTGACCGGCTGGGGGTTACGGTGTGCCATCCTTTCTAATTTCTAGTTCGTGGTCAGCCCCTTTGACAACCGACCTCGATTTTATTAAAATTGGTATTGAATCGATTCTTATCCTTAATTCGGTTAATCATCAACATATTTAGCATCTTGGGGCGGAGGATCCAATAATTTTGGCCCTCCCCTCCCCTACTCCTGACCTGTAGCCAGGCCATCGCAAGTTTGAGGTGTAAGGGCGGATCAGTTCGGTCGGCCCTTTGGTTAGCATTGCTCAGATAAGCCGAAAATAAAGATGTCGAGGCTGATATGACTTCAGTAACCGCCATTCCCAGACCGAAAACCGAACCCGAGGAGCGGCGCCCACCCGCCAACCTGGAAGCCGAGCAGTCGGTATTGGGAGCGATTATGCTCCAGGGGGAGGCCTTGGACCGGGTGGCCGATCTGTTGCGGCCCGAAGACTTTTATCGTGAGGCGCATGGCCAGATTTATCGGGCCATGTTGGATCTTTACCAGCGCCGCGAGCCGGTGGATCTGGTCACGGTAACCGCGCGGTTGCAGGACCGTCAGATTTTAGATGAAGTCGGGGGGCCGGTATTTTTAACCGATCTCAATGCACAGGTCGGGACCGCGGTCAACATTGACTATTATGCCAGGATTATCCATGAAAAATCAGTCCTGCGTCGGCTGATCGCCCGGGCTGAGGAAATCGCCACCAGTTGTTATACCCCGGTAGAAGATGTGGCGGAATTGCTGGATTGGGCCGAAAGCCGGGTCTTTGAGATTGCCGAATCCACCCTGCGTCCAGGCTTCCATCCGGTCAATCAACTGGTGCACAGTGAGATTGCTACTCTGGAGGCCATTTGGAGCCGGGGGGAGTTAATCACTGGCGTCCCCAGCGGCTTTCGAGAACTCGACAAACTAACCGCGGGATTGCAGCCCTCGGACCTGATCGTGCTGGCCGCCCGCCCCAGCATGGGCAAGACCGCCCTGAGTCTAAATATGGCCTATAATGTCGCCTTCCAGGGCAAAGTCCCGGTAACCATCTTTTCCTTGGAAATGTCCAAGGAACAGCTAGTGCGCCGCCTGCTCAGCTCCGTTGGTCTGGTAGATTCCTCCCATCTGCGTCGGGCCTTTTTAAGTCAGGAGGACT
The DNA here is from genome assembly GCA_028695935.1 of Desulfobacca sp. Lineage (GTDB taxonomy): Bacteria > Desulfobacterota > Desulfobaccia > Desulfobaccales > Desulfobaccaceae > Desulfobacca_B. Next base: position 40,684 of record JAQVHY010000006.1, on the reverse strand, counting down.
GGAACAGCCTGCAAGAGGCCGCCAGCCACCTGATGGAATGTCCTATAGTTATTGATGATACCCCGGCGGCCACGGTTTTGGAAATCCGGGCCAAGTGCCGCCGCCTCAAAGCCGAGGGCAAATTGGGACTGGTAATCATTGATTATTTGCAACTGATGCGCGGCCGCAAAGAATTGGGCAGCCGGGAACAGGAAATCTCGGAAATTTCCCGGTCGCTCAAGGCCTTGGCCAAGGAGTTGAATGTCCCGGTGTTGGCCCTGTCGCAGCTTAATCGCCGGGTTGAGGATCGGCCCAATAAACGGCCGCAACTGGCCGATCTGCGCGAGTCTGGGGCTATTGAACAAGATGCCGATGTGGTGTTATTTATCTATCGGGATGAAGTCTATAAGGAGGATTCGCCTGAGAAAGGGACTGCCGAGATCAGTATCGGCAAGCAACGTAACGGCCCGACGGGCAAATTCAAGCTGGCCTATCGGGATAAATTTACCCGGTTTGATGATTTTGCCGAGGAGGAACCTCCCCCGGCGTTCTAAATCGCCTGGCAACCGGCAAGGGCGAGCCAGGGAGACCCCCAGGTCTCCCCGGTCAATTATTAGCCCACCTTTACTTCAATCTTGCGGGGTTTGGCCTTTTCCACCTTGGGTAACACCAGCCGCAGCACCCCGTTTTTCATGGTCGCTTCGATCCGGTTCTGGTCGATAATCTGGCCCAGGGTAAACTCCCGCACGTAATTGCCGGTCTCATACTCCTGGACCAGGAGTTGCTCCTGTTCGCCGCGGGGCGGGCTGATCTCACCGGTAATGGTCAAACGGTCATCGGTCAGGTCTACCATTACTTTATCCGAAGCTACCCCCGGCATATCCGCCAGCAGCACCAAAGCCTCGGGATTTTCATAAATATCCACCGGCGGCAGGAAAACTTTTCCCGGTCGCGTCAGTTCGGTCTTGGTGGGCACCGCTTCCTTTTCTCGGGGCTGCAATTCTTTTTCGGCCATGTCTCTTCCCCCCTTCCTTAAGCGCTTTTAACCGTAATCTGCTTGGGTTTGATCTCTTCCGGCTTGGTCAGGGTAATGATTAACACGCCGTTCTGGCAGGTCGCCTCAACCTTGCCGGGATCTACCCGGCCCGGTAACCGTACCACTCGGCGGAAAGAGCCTACTTCCCGTTCCCGGCGATGATAATCCACATTTTTCTCCGCTTCCGGAACCTTGCGTTCCCCACGCAGGATCAGGTTATTATTTTCCAGAGTGATCTGAATATCCTCGGGGTTGACCCCGGGTAGCTCGGCCCGAACATATAAATGGTCTGCATCCTCGGAAATATTCACCAATGGATAAACTCCGGCCCGCCACCGCAATAAAGGCTCCCGACGAAAAGCATCTTCCCACAGGCGGTCCATTTCCCGGCGCATCTGCTCCAGCTCTCGGAATGGATCAACTCTTGGTCCAAAAGTTAACCACGGCATGGATATTTCCTCCTTTACGTCAGTGACTTTCTTTGACATTCAAATTAAGCACGGAGAGAAAACGCGTCAAGAGGTTGAAACATTTTCTGATTGGCTGGAACTGGATTTCGCGCCCAGACGCAATGACGCCAAGATACCAACCGAATCCTTAAGGTCTTAGCGCCTTGGCGTCTTGGCGTGAGACTAACCGCGTTGGGCTAGGTAGTCGAAGGCAGGCGGCGGCGGGAGGTAAAGCCGTTCAGATAAGGCAGGACATATTCCAGAGTGGCGGGGGCAATGGTCAGTTGTTGATAGACCTTAAAACCCGCCTCCTTCAGGGCCTGCTGGCGCCAGAAGGCATCGCGTTCCGGATGCCGGGATTCATAGGGTAACTCATAAAAGACTTGTTCGATCTGGGCGGTAGCCAGCAGCTTCAGGCAGACATAGCAGGGTTCCAGGGTGACATAGAGGCTGGCCCCCTTGATGGCCACGCCATGCCGGGCCGCCTGGGCAATGGCATTGGCTTCGGCGTGCGAGGCCCGGCAGTAATTATACTTATCGACATCGGCCACCTGGATGGCCCGGCGGTGACAGTAGGGGCTGCCGTCGGGCATGGTCTGATCAATACAGTGGGGCGCGCCCGGCATGGAGCCATTGTAGCCGGTGGCCAGAATCTGCTTGTCTTTCACCAGCACCGCGCCGGTGGGCCGCGAATTGCAGGTCGAGCGGGTACTCACCAGCTTGGCGATCAGCATAAAGTATTCATCCCAATTAGGACGCATATCAAATACCTTAGATTTAGGTCAGCCAAAGGGGAAAGATGGTTACCTCCCCTACCCTCTCAGCCCTTATCAATCTGGCATGGAAGTGAGTTGTGCTCCGGTAAACAGGGCGCTCAGCTCATAGCCGGCCTGGGCCAGGAGTTCCCCGGCCCCTTCCTGGCGATCGACCAGACACATCACCCGGATGATCTGCCAGTCAGTCTGCTGGCGCACCGCCTGGATGGCCTTCAATATCGAACCGCCGCTGGTGGCGACATCGTCAATGATGGCCACCCGCGCCCCCGGCGTCAGGGGCGGGCCTTCGATCAGGTGCTGCTGGCCATGGCCCTTGGCTTCCTTGCGCACAATAAAGGCCTGGAGCGGGTGGCCTTGCAGGTGACTGATGGCGGCTACCGCGGCGACAATCGGGTCGGCGCCCAGGGTGAGGCCGCCGATGGCCTCCACCGTTTGGGGCGGCAAGTGCTCCAGGACCAGTTGGGCGGTCAGGTAGGCCCCCACCGCGGACAGGGTTACCCGGCGGCAATCAATATAATAATTACTGCGTCGGCCCGAGGATAGAGTAACCTCTTTAAATTCCAAGGCTTCCTGCCGCAGCAGCTTGAGCAATTGTTCTCTGGCCGTGGGATCGGTCATGTTAAGCTCGTCAGTTGCGTCAAATTCAGGTCTGGCGGTGGCAGTCCAGACAGCGGATCGGCCCGGCCCGCTGGCCCTGTTGGCGGCGTTTTAGGTGGCAACCTTTGCATTGCTGATGAAAGGCGTTTTTCAGATCCGGCCGATCCGCCTGCGGTCGGGTCAGATGGCATTCCTGGCACAGCTTTACCGGCTGTCCTTGCACCCAGATATTGCGGCCTCCTTCATATTCATGGTGGCAGGTAGTGCAAGCAATCTTCTGATTCTCGTGCTGTTGGTGGCTAAAGGTGACTGGCGGTTTCTGCCAGGGTTTCAAGGCCGGGCTTTGAATCAGGCTCTGGGGCTGCGGCTCGGTGGGCCGACTGGCCTGGGCCCAGATCACCCCTAGATTGCCCAGCAGAAATAGTGCCACTAGCCACAATCGCCCTTTCCACCGCATGTTTTCTCATTAAGGGAGGTAATAAGCGGCGCTGCTGGTATCCGACTCCCAGACCGCCACCCGGGTGACCCTGACCCGGTCATCGTTGATCACCGGGCTGAGACGTTCGAAGAGATAACGGGCCAGATTTTCGGAGGAAGGATTTTGGTTTTGGAAGGCTGCCAACTCATTGAGATAGGTATGATCGACCTCCTCCAAAACCTCCTGGGCCGCGGCCTTGATCTTCCCGAAATCTCGTACCAACCCCGCCTCATCCAGGGAGGCTGCACCCACAAAAATTTCAACCTTCCAGTTATGCCCATGCAAGGCTTCGCATTTGCCATAGAAGTTTTCCAGCCGATGGGCCGCGGAAAACTGGGTAATAATCTTTAATTCATACATCGGCTCATCTCTCCGGGCCGGCCTTCAGGATCTTAAAACGGTTTTGCATGCGGTTGATCAAGCTCTTCAGGTCATTTAAGAGCCCGGCCAGATCCTGGTGTCGTTTGGCTTCAATTTTTTTTAATTCCTCCAACCAATATTCCAGCAAGGCCAGTTCCCGTTGCCGCAGTTCGTTTTCTACCCGGCTTTTAAGTTGTTTTACTAAAGCCTCATCCATGGTCGGTCTCGTCCTGGAGGTTCTCATAGGCCCGCCCACAGACACTACAGACCCCATGTTCGTCCAGCACCCCGATACAGTTGCCGTCGGGGCAGAGGACGCGATCGCTAAAATCCGGCATCGCTTCTAACAACTCTTCTAACCTGGCGCCACAGCGACAACAATAGTCGCCATCAGCGGGGGTCTCGCCGCCACACTCGGAACATCGGGTCACGGGCAATTCCCCACCACAATGGGGGCATTTCATGGATTATCCTTTCCTCCTATATCATTCCGCCAATCTAATTTATTACCCCAAAAAATGCTCCCTGTCAATGTGCCCGCCGCTGGCGATGGGCGGCCTGGTTGATTTTATTTGATCTTAAGTGAAAATTATAGCTAAAATTAGCAGAGGAGGTTGGCCCATTTTGACCTTAAAAGAGGCCCTCAGACTCTTTTCCGGTCTGATCCTGCGGGAGGGCAGCAATAAATATTGGGAACAGAGCCAACTCGTCAAGAGCATCAGCGACACTGAACCGGCCGCCCTGGATCAGCCGGTATATTGTGATACCGAAGGGATCTGGGAGCTGACCCCCCAAGGAGACAAGGGGCGGGAACTCTATACTACGGTTCGCTGCCCCTTTTGCCATGATCTGATCTATTGGTCAGATTACACCGAGGCCCTGGAGGGATTGGCCCACAGTTTCTGTGATGCCAAAGATTGGCACTGAAAGTGCCTTCACCCCTTAAAAGGTGGGCTGATCAAGACGTTGGCGGTCCCAGTTCGGTGGTACAGTTGGGGCAACGGCTTGCTTGAATGGGAATAGTGGTAAAACAATAAGGGCACACCTTGGTGGTGACCTCGGCCGGAGCCTCTTCTTGACGCCGCAGACGGTTAATGCTGCGGATGACCACGAATACGGAAAAGGCCACGATCAGAAAACTGATGACCGTGTTTAAGAACACCCCGAGGTTAAGGGTCACGGCCCCGGCGGCCTTGGCCTGGGCCAAAGTAAGGTAGGGTCCCGCGACCTTACCAGCTCTTAGAGTTAGAAACAGATCAGAAAAATCCACATTTCCCAGCAGCAGACCAATGGGCGGCATCAGGACATCGTCCACCAGGGACTTGACAATAGTTCCAAAAGCCGCGCCAATAATAATGCCGACGGCCATGTCGACCACGTTGCCTCTTAGAGCAAACTCCTTGAATTCCTTGAACACTCCTATCTCCTTTGCGATTTGGCCTCTATTTTCAAGCCAAGCTTACCCTAAACATATAGCTCGAATCTATCATCTAATATTTATGTTTTCAAAGTAAAAATTATCATTGATGATAATTAGCCGAAGTAGAAGAAATGCGTATCGGGATCAAAGACTTATCCTACCTAAAAAGTAGTTAGAAATAGCGGATCGGCCAGTAATAGCGGCGGGCCAGGCGTTTGAGCCGCCAACTGGGATTAACGGCCACCGGATGGCCGACCTTTAAAAGCAGCGGGACATCTTCGAAATGGTCGGCATAAGCGTAGGATTGGGCAATATTAAAGCCCTCCGCCTGGGCCAGATCAAGTAGCAGATGGAGTTTGTTCTCCCCGCGGGGATGCCGGCCGGTAATGCCGCCGGTGAAATGGTGGTTCTGCCGGTCTAATCGGGTCGCGATCAGCCACTCGGCCCCCAGCTCCTCCTTTAAGGGATGGATCAAACAGTGCAGCGATCCGGTCAGGATAACAATCACATGCCCCTGGGCCTGATGCTGCCGGACGCATTCCCGGCCCTGGGCACTAAGCCGCGGAGCGATCACCTCCCGGTAGCAGGCCCGGGCCAGATGCTCGATTTCTTCCACGACTTGTCCCTCCAGATAGGACTTATCGCGGAACCGACTTTGGGGCTCGATGAGCAGATGCCCACAAAAGGCCAGCACTTTGGCCCAGGATAATTGTCTTTGCCGTAAGAGGTAATAGAAAAACAATTGTTCGGTGGGACCGTTGACCAAGGTTCGATCCACGTCAAAAATAGCGGCGATCTTGACCATCAACCTCCCCGCTGACTGACATGCGATAATTAAGGCTTGAGTTTTTTAGGAGTTAGCCGCGGGGGTGAGAAAATAGCGACGGCTGTCGAGCAACACTGGTATCCCCCGGATCACACAGAGACCGACGACCAGCCAGATCAAGGCTTGGTTGAAAGGTTGTAGGATAGATAACCAGGCGGAGTCTTTCAAGATCAGGGCGTGGGTGAGCATGAGTTGACAAAAAACCCAGGCCTTGGCAAATCCATAAAAAGCCCGCATAAAACGTGAGGCGACCAGGAACTTGCCCCAGCGCGAATGCATCATCCCAAACACCGATTTTCCCTGGCAGAGGGCTACGCCGCGCAAACTATCAACAATAAATGAGCGTATCAAAAATATAATCGGCACCCACAAGGGCACGAGCCCGATGTCCATAAAACTGATCCACAAAATATTTTCTACGGCCCGATCCAGGGCTACATCTAGGACTGCCCCTAAATGGGAGACTTCATTTCGCAGTCGGGCGACATAGCCGTCAAACCAGTCCATCAGAAACAGGATGATGAGGAGAGCCAGTCCTAGTAAACGCAACTCCAGATTGGGGATAAAGAGTATCGCCACTAAAGTGATCAGCAGCGGCAACCGACTTAAAGTGATAACATTAGCCAGAGACATCAGAGAAAAACCACAACTCCTCAGGTAGATGATAAGAAAGTAACAGAAATTTTATCTCATTTCAATGCCCTTTAACCCGGTCGTCAAGATTTCCTCCAGCCTTGGAAAAAGGTATTGATTTTTTAATTAGTTTAGGTTATAGAAACAGAATAACATTTGTGGCCATTCCGGCCTATCGGGATAAAAGGGGTCAAGGCCTTAGTGCTTTGCTTTTTTAAGGGTTGCATGCCATTAGCGGCTGCGGATCAGACTCTGGCCTTAACATGGGCACAGAAGAGGAATCGGGAACCTTGGGAGAATCAAGTCCTAGATCATCCTACCCAGGCTGACCAGCGATTAACCCCAGCAAGATCATCTCCTCCCACCCTTAAACTAAGCACTCAGCTCTATATTCTCGGATTAGAGAAATCCTCCGAACCGACTGGGATCGAGTAATAGGGCGTGTGCCCCGGCCTTGTTGTGGAGTCTATGTTTGAATCTTTGGTACCAGAAAACATCGCCACGCTGACGGCTTATCCGCCAGGCAAGCCTCTAGAAGAGTTAGAAAGAGAACTTGGCATTACCGGGGCGATAAAACTAGCCTCTAACGAAAATCCTCTGGGACCTTCCCCCCTGGCTTTGAAAGCCATTCACACGCACCTTGCTAGCCTCAACCGCTATCCCGATAGTGGGGCCTATTATCTCAAAGCGCGTTTAAGCCGCCACTTGGGGATCAGATCGGAGCAATTAATCCTGGGCAATGGTTCAGATGAAATTCTGGAATTAATCGTGCGCACTTTCCTGCAACCTGGGGAAGAAGTCTTGAGCTTTGCTCCTTCCTTTCTAATGTATGGCATATTAACCCAGGGAGCAGGAGGTATCTTTCGGCCCCTGCCGCTAAAAGATTTTCGAGTGGATTTGCCAGCACTGATCCAAGCCTTGACCCCGTGCAGCAAAATCATCATCCTCAACAATCCCAACAACCCTACCGGAACCGCCTTTTATCGGACAGAATGGGAAGATTTTCTCAAGGCCCTGCCCCCTGGGGTGATTGTGGTCTTAGACGAAGCCTATATTGATTTTGTCAAATCGCCGGAGGTGCCCTCCGGTCTGGAGTACCTGGACGAGCAATTGCCCCTGATCGGGCTCCGGACCTTTTCCAAGGCCTATGGCTTGGCGGGTCTGCGGGTCGGCTATGGTTATGGACCGAGCGAATTGCTAGATTACCTGAACCGGATGCGGCAACCGTTCAACGTCAATAGCCTGGCGCAAGTCGCGGCGCGCTCTGCATTAGATGACCAGGACTTTTTGCAGCGCACCCGGCAACTAGTATGGGACGGACTGGCTTACCTGGGCCAGGAACTGGATCGCCTGGGGATTGCCTATCTTCCGACCCACGCCAATTTCTTGCTGATTCGGATCGATCGGGACAGCCAGGAATTCTACCAGCGTATGCTTCGGGAAGGAGTAATTATTCGGGCCATGAGCAGTTATAATCTACCCGAATATATTCGCGTCAACGCCGGGCTTCCGGAAGAAAACTCCCGTTTCTTGCAGGCATTTAAAAAGGTTATGGGGTTTACGGTCTGAGGTGCCCCGTCGATTGATCATTACCATTGATGGTCCGGCCGGGGCCGGTAAAAGCAGCGTCAGCAAACGACTGGCTCAATGGCTGGAATACCTTTATTTGGACAGCGGGGCCTTTTATCGCGCCATAGCTCTGGTAGCTGGGAACCAGGGTGGCGACCTGAATGATGCGGGATGGCTGGCAACCTTCCTGGCGAATTTTGAGCTAGAGGTTACGTCTGGTCCCGAGGGTTTGCGGCTCTGGAACCAGGGTCAGGAGATCACTCAGGCCATTCGAACGCCCCGGATTAGCCAGGACGCGTCTCGGGTCGCTACCTTGAGGCCGGTGCGCCAATGGGTAGCTGCTTACCTACGTCGCTGTGGAAAAAACGGCGGGGTTGTCACCGAAGGGCGGGATATGGGAACTGTGGTGTTTCCTGATGCGGAGGTCAAAATCTATTTAGATGCCGACTTAGCCGTTCGGGCTCAGCGTCGCCGCCAGGAACTACAAGGCCGGGGGTTGCACCAACTACCGGAGCAGGTTCAGGCCGACCTGGCGGACCGCGATCAACGCGACCGTGCCCGACAAGAAGGGCCGCTCTCAATTCCGCCCGGTGCCCAGGTGATTGACAGCACCAACCTCAATCTGGCACAGGTAGTAAATGCCTGCCAGGAACTGATCCGGCCTAAACTGGAGCAGTCCACTTGTCAAGCTGCCCCAGATTGCGATAAGTTATCTAAAGCAGAAAAACACCCGTTAGGGTAGAAATATTATAGGGGGAAGATTTGTATGGATAATGATAAAAAACCGGACCTGATTAGCGAAACGGGATCGACAGAGGCTGAGACCCAAGCCACTCCCGAGGAGACTACTCTGGAGGAGACTACTCTGGAGGAGACTACTCCCGAGATTATGGCCTCTGAAGAACCGGGGACCGGTGTCGCCTTAAGCGATACGGGCCCGGGCGCGGCGGAGATCGACAAACCGGGAGATGTGGAGAAAATGACCGAACTCTATGAGGAAAGTCTGCGCCGGGTCCAAGAGGGCGAAGTGATCTCGGGGCGTATTGTCTCCATCGATAAGGATTACGCCGTGGTTGACATCGGTTACAAATGTGAAGGCCAGATTCCGATCCAGGAGTTTACCACCCCCGAAGGTGAAGTTACCGCCCAGATCGGCGATCAGGTAGATGTGCTCTTGGAACGCCGGGACGATGAGGAGGGCGTCGTTATGCTCTCCAAAGAGAAGGCCTCAAAAATCAAAGTCTGGGAGGAAATCAGCACGGCCTATCAGGAAGACGGGGTAGTGGAGGGGATCATCGCCGCCAAGGTGAAAGGTGGGTTTTCGGTGGATGTCGGCGGTCTCACCGGTTTCCTGCCCGGCTCCCAGGTAGATTTACAGCCGATCCGCAACGTCGATGCCCTGGTCGGGCAGCGCCATCAATTCAAGGTATTAAAATACAACAAAAAAAGGCGAAATGTCGTTTTGTCCCGACGGGCCATTTTAGAGAAGGAAAAATCGGAACTAAAGGCGCAAACCCTGGCCAGTCTGGAAGAAGGTAAGATTATTGACGGCGTGGTAAAAAATATCACCGATTACGGGATCTTTGTCGATCTCGGCGGCATTGACGGACTGCTCCATATTACCGACATGTCCTGGGGGCGGATCGGTCATCCCTCGGATCTTTATCAGGTAGGTGATCCCATTACCGTGAAGGTCTTACATTTTGATCGGGAAAATGAGCGCGTCTCGCTGGGCCTCAAACAACTGGTACCCGATCCCTGGACCATGGCCGCGGAAAAATATCCGGTCGGCAGCCGGGTGCAGGGCAAGGTGGTCAGCCTTACCGATTACGGGGCGTTCATCGAACTGGAACCCGGAGTTGAGGGTCTGATCCATGTTTCCGAGATGTCCTGGACCCGGAAGATTCGTCACCCCTCCAAAGTGGTTAATGTGAACGATATCGTGGAGGTGGTGGTTCTGGATCTGGATCCGGAGAAAAAGCGGATTTCGCTGGGGATGAAGCAGGTGGAACCGAACCCGTGGGATGTTATCGGCGAGAAATACCCGGTAGGGACCATCATCGAAGGCAAAATCAAAAATATTACCGAGTTCGGCATTTTTATCGGCATTGACGAAGGCATCGACGGCCTGGTGCATATCTCTGATATTTCCTGGACCAAGCGCATCAAGCATCCTTCGGAAATCTATAAAAAAGGCCAGGAAGTCCAGGCCGAGGTCCTCAACATCGATAAAGAGAACGAACGATTTTCTCTGGGGATAAAACAACTGACCCCGGATCCCTGGGATACGATTGAACAACGCTATCCGGTCGGACAACGGGTCAATGGGGTGGTCACCAATGTCACCGACTTCGGGTTGTTCGTAGAGTTGGAAGAAGGCATTGAAGGCCTGGTGCATATCTCCGAATTGAGTCGCGACAAGAACAAAGCCGCCCAGATTCAGGTCGGTGATGTGATCACCGTCAAGGTGGTCAATGTCTCGGCCCGGGATCGCAAAATTGGCCTCAGTATCCGCAAACTGGAAAGTGAAGAAGAACGCACCGTGTACCGCGAATACCTCCATTCCCGGAAGGAAGCTACTACTCCATTGGGTGAGATTTTGCGGGAAAGTCTGGAAGAAAGTGAACTGAAAAAGGCGGAGAATAAATCCTGACCAACTGGGGAAGGACTCTATGAAAAAACGGCCGCTTTACTCCGTAGTGCTTATCCTGGGCTCGATTATCCTGTTTTTTATCGGCCTCAGTCTGTTGATGCTATCCTTTGCGAAAGACGGCACCCTGTGGTCGAGAGGAGAAAAAGTCGGGGTCATAGAAGTTAAGGGGCTGATTGCTGAGGCCCAGGATACCTTAAAGCAACTGGATAAATATCGGCGAAATTCCCAGATCAAGGCGATTGTCTTGCGCATTAACTCGCCGGGGGGAGCCGTCGGCCCGGCTCAAGAAATCTGGCGGGAAATTAACAAGATCCGCAAGACTAAAAAAATCGTCGCTTCTTTAGGCACCGTCGCCGCTTCCGGAGGTTATTATATCGCCAGTGCCGCCGACCTGATCATCGCCAGCCCCGGTACCATGACCGGCAGCATCGGGGTGATCATCAGATTTGCCAATGTCGAAGATTTGATTAAAAAGTTAGGGTTGGACTTCTACGACCTTAAGGCCGGGGCCTTTAAAGATACCGGTTCCCCCATGCGCCCCATGACTCCGGAGGAGAAGGCCTATCTCCAAAATCTGCTTAACAATATTCACGAACAATTCATTCGGGACGTGGCCCAGGGCCGCAAGCTCCCCCTAGAAAAGGTCAGAGCCGTGGCCGATGGGCGGATCCTAACCGGTGAAGAAGCCAAAAATCTAAAGATGATCGATGAATTCGGTAATCTCCAGGATGCCATCGAAAAGGCCGGCCGCTTGGGGGGTATAGTGGGCAAAGTAGAGGCCATCTATCCCGAAAAGGATAAGTTCTCGCTCTGGCAATTGCTCTTTGGGCAGAGTCTGCAGGAAACCTTAAGTCAGTTACAACTGTCGCCGTTGGTTCCGGCCTATCTGCTCAGTTCAGGCAAGTAAGCAACTAGAGCTAACCGCATCATTCGAAATCACTGACCTCTCCTTTGCCCACCCGAATGATTTCGGGGACATCATAAATCAGCGAGATCACGCTGGACGGTTCCGGCATAATTACCCCGCCATCCACCACTAGATCCAGATACGGTTTGAAATAGTCGGCAATCTCATAGGGATCGCTCATTACCAACCCGTCGGCGCGGCTGGCGCTGGTGCTGATGATAGGGTGGCCCAGAAGTTTCACCAACCCCAGACCGATGGCATGGTTGGGGACCCGGATACCCGCGGTCTTACGCCGGGTCAGCATAATCTTGGGCACCAGCCGGGAGCCTTCTAAAATAAAGGTATAAGGTCCGGGCAAGAGCCGCTTCATGGTCTTGTAGGCGTAGTTGGAAACCCGGGCATATTCGCTGATATTTTTTAAGTCGGCACAGATAAAACTGAAAGGTTTGGACAGCGACCGCCGTTTGAGCTGATAAATCTTTTCAATCCCGCCTTTGTTAAACAGATCGCAGCCGATCCCATAACAGGTATCGGTAGGATAGGCAATAATGCCCCCGTCCGCCAGTACCTGGACCACCTGACGGAGCAGGCGTTCTTGGGGGTTCTGGGGGTTGATGCGCAACATCGTCGGCTTATTTCCCATTTTCCTACATCTTACCGGCTAAACCCGGCCCCTTGTTCCAAAAAGCCGATAGCGATCAGGTAGTCCCAGGACGAGAAACTTGTTCCACCGACTGGGGCGGCTGATCGGGCTTAAGTTGAAGTTCGACGTTATCTTTAATCCAGTGGGCGTCCCACCATTCTAAGGGATCAACATATTGCCCCTGAACAATCATGCCAAAATGTAAGTGATCGCCGCCGGCCAGGCCCGTAGTCCCGGTGCGGCCAATGATATCACCCTTCTTGACCTGCTGACCGGTCTTGACCTGAATCTGACTCAGATGGCTATACATGCTGAACAGGCCCCAGCCATGATCGATGATCACATTCTGGCCATAAATCCCCAGAGTCTCAGCCATAATTACGACGCCGTGATTGGCTGCAACCACTTCGGCGTTTTGGAGCGAAGCCAGGTCTTGACCCATATGGACCTGGTGGTCAATTTCCCGCCCCTGAAAGAAATAGGATCGCTGGTCAGCAAATCCCGCCATCGGCTTGCTGTTCTTCAGGCGCAGAAATGGCCCTTTCCAGAAACGTTGCGGATGACTGGTACGGCAGATTTCTTCCACTCGCTGGTTGTTAGCCCGGCGCCACTGCTGATTGACCACCAGGAAGGCCTGCAGCGGGTCGCTGATATTTTTTAGATCCACTGACATGGCCTGGAATTCCGGCAGTTTTTGTTGTAAAAAGGTTTCTGAGATGTTAATGCGGTCAGTGCGCCAGCGACGCCGTTTCAAGCGATAGACCACCGACTGCCGAGCTTCATTACCGGCCAGGTCGATCGCCTTGATTTCCAGCGAGAAAGGGTTAGTCACTTCAATCGGCACGGCAAAGAAGGCCAAATAACCCCCCGGGGGGTTACCGGGACAGGGATAACCGGTAAACCAGCGGCCATCAACCAAAACCCCGCTCTGTTTAATGTCCTTGTTGATCTGATAGGTGACCAGCCCGGCCCCCCCCTGGTTCAAGACATGGTTCAAGGACCGCACCGATATTTGCAAAGGTATCAGGTCAATGGTAAGTTGCCGGGTTAAGGTAGTTTTTCGGCCTCCAAACCAGCCCCACCAAGAATAATCCCGAGCCCCCACCGTGAGTATAGCCGGGCCTTCCTGCAGCCCTAAACTCTTAGGTTCCAAGGTTAAGGGCATCTCCACGAGATGCTCCCGGCCTCCCCCCCACCAGCCACCGGCCGGGAAATTACGGTCCACAATAACCTTGACCAAGCCCGGCTGTTCCAGGGTTACCCGCAACTGTTGGAGACCGCTGTCTTGGTCGGCAACCTTTAAAGTCAGGTGGGTTTTAGTTCCCAAGACCTTAATTTCAGGGGTTAATTGCACCTGGGGGGCTTGCCAATCGATGCCGTAGATGATAAATCCGATCAGGCCAGCCACCAACCCGATCGTCAACAGGATCAGGAATAGGCTGCTTTGCCTGGGAAATAGAGTCCGTCGCCGGGAAATAATCATCGCCTCCCTAAAAAATTTTTATTATCCTACCAGGGATTGCCTTTGCAGGCAAGGGGGTCGCAACCGCGGTTTTAGCCCAATTCAGATGGCGTTAAAAAAATTCTGTTAACTTGACGGGCAGCGGTGAACAGCATAATAGTTGAATTGATTAAGGATTTATATAAGTTGCAAGATCTGGCTGGAAATGTCTGAATAACACCGGTTATAATAGCTCACCGGTCGAATTATTAATGCCTAAGTCGATAAATTATATGGATGTTGGTCTGAATCACTCACTGGCCATCCGGGGTCAGGTCTATGACAATCACCCTTTAGCGCCTTTGACCACCTGGAAAATCGGCGGCAGTGCCCAGGTTTTGGCCGTCCCCCGTGACCTGGACGATCTGTTTGAAGTTTTCCGACAGGCTCAGACGTACGAGTGGCCGTTGTTCTTTCTGGGGCGGGGTTCCAACCTGTTGATCGCCGACCGCGGGCTGCCGGGTATTACCCTACACCTGGCCCCAACTTTTAAAGAACTAAAACTTGAGGGCGATCGCCTGCGAGTTGGAGCTGGGGTGTCCCTGCCTCGACTGGCGCACTATCTAGCCGTCCAGGGAGTGGCGGGGTTTGAGTTTCTGGCGGGTATTCCGGGCACCGTGGGCGCCGCGGTCCGGCTCAACGCCGGTACCGGTCCAGGTCAAGAAATCGGCGCTCACCTCCGGCAGGTCACCCTGGTCACCCCTCGATTGCAGCTGGTAACCCTAACGGCCGCGGAACTGAATTTGAGCTATCGGCACTCCCGACTGCTTAACTTTCCACACTGGTTGGTGGTAGCCGCAGAATTTTATCTGGATGAGACCGCGCCGCCCGAAAAGATTCAGGCCCGGATATCAGAGCTGCTGCGGCAGCGGCAGGCAAAATCTCCCGTTAATTCAAGTAATTGCGGCAGCGTCTTTAAAAATCCGCCTGGCGGCCGACCGGCCGGGTGGCTGATCGAGCAGGCTGGCTTAAAAGGGCTGCGGTATGGAGACGCGCAGGTGTCCGCCCATCATGCCAATTTCATCATCAATCTGGGCAATGCCACCGCGGCTCAGGTAAAGGCGCTAATCGCCCACATCCAAGAAACCGTCGGGAAGCTTTTCGGGGTTACCCTGGAGCGAGAAATAGTCATATTGCCGGATGATATCTTAGCGCCAGCTCTAACCCCCGCCATCAAATAAACCAACCATCCCTAATTTATTAAATAAGGCCGACGGCTCTTGTCCAACGGTCAACGCCGCCCCGGCTGCAGGCAGCGCAAAGCCTAAAACCCAATTTTACTGATTTTAGGCCAAAGCCTGGAATCCTAAAAATCCCGAAAATCTTTATCTTCCATGGGAATAATCTCTTCCGGGTGGACCATTCGAGGTTCAACCGGAGCTGGTGTTCGGCTGCCGGTTGGTGAAGCCGCTGCTTCTGGCAGCCTACCCGTTTGGTGATCAAGTTTTAACTTCTTCGGCGTGCGAGCCCCGCTGATTAGCCTTGGTTTTTGGTTATCTCGGTAACCGCTGGTAACCATACCCATCAGTTCCAACACATGATTCTTCATAACCTCTGCCTGAGCGGCCAATTCCTCCGCGGCTGAGGCGCTCTCTTCGGCATTGGCAGCATTACTTTGCACCACTTTGTCCATTTGGGCTACGGCCCCATTGATCTGGATCACCCCTTGGGCCTGTTCCTGGCTGGCGCTGGCAATCTCACCAACCAGATCGTTGACCTTCTTGGCGGAATCGCCCATATCATAGAACTTGGTCAAAGTCTCCTGAATCTGGACGGTACCCATTTCGATCTGTTTCGCAGTTTCGCCGATCAGGCCATCCGTGGTCTTGGCAGCTTCCGCGGCTCGCTGGGCCAGGTTGCGGACTTCATCGGCCACTACCGCAAAGCCTTTACCGGCCTCCCCGGCGCGGGCCGCTTCCACTGCCGCGTTCAGGGCCAATAGATTGGTTTGAAAGGCGATCTCGTCGATATTCCTGATAATCTTTTTTATGCTTTCGCCCGATTGGGAGATGGTCAACATGAAATCCTTAGTGGCGCGCAGGGACTTATGCACTTCTCTGGTCTTTTCATGGGTCTGAAGCATATGACGGTTACACTCTTCAGCATTGAGAGAATTTTGCTTAACGGTGCCCGCCATCTCTTCCATAGAGGCAGAAGTCTCTTCCAGCGATGCCGCTTGCTGGGTCGAAGCCTCGGCCAGTTGCTGGGAGGCCTGGGCCACCTGACCGGAGGCCGCGGCAACTTCGCTTGACGCCTGCCCCAACCCTTCCACGGTGCGTTTCAGGCTTCCCACTAAGTTGCGTCCCAAGAAAAATCCCAACACCACAAAACCCAAAGAAAGCAACCCACCCCAAAAATATAAAAGATTCTGATACTTTTGGCTAGTCTGGATTAATGCCCCATTGGCCTCCGCGACCCGAGTCTGGATCTCGGTCTGGATCTGGGCATACTGTTGAGACAACTGTTCAACTAACGGCGCGGTGGTCTGAAAGTACTGACTGATGGCGAGCGGTAGCTCCCCTTTGTCCAAATAGTCCTTGAGATCCTGGGCAGATTGTTGGAACTTTGTATTAAGGTCTTGTATCATTTGTAAATTTCGCCGAACAGAGGGGATTAATCTTTCCAGCTCTACCCGAGTTGGCCCCTCCAGCCACTCTCCCGATTTGGATTTATAATTGTCTAATGCCTTAATGGCGGCTTGGGGGTGGTCTGATCTAATAAGACCCTCGGTCAGCTTTTGGACCCCGAGCCCGTACGCCCCTTGCGCCTGGGCAATGCTGGTTTGAAAATGACTGCCGGTATTGATCAGTCGGGCAGCCTTTAGATTATGACTCAATCCCCGATAACCTAGAACGGTAAGGACTATTAAAGCCGCCAGTCCTAAGCCAAACCCCAGACCTAGTTTTTTTCCCATGGTCAATTTCATACGGCCTCCTTGGGTATCTGACTCGATACCCCCTTATTGACTTCTTGGTTAGGGATGCACAAATTTACTTATAAAATCAGCCCAGACCGTGTTCATCTAAGCCATATATCGAAACATGTATTGTAAAACTAAAGTTTTTTTCTGTCCAAATGGTTAAAATTAACCTCTGCTGATCGCAGGATAGAGTCTGGAATCGATAATAGCTCGAACCCCAGAAATCCCCTTGACTAATGCTAATCCAGAGGCAAAAATATAGGGGCCATGGTCAAGCCTAAACGCGGTAATAAGCGGGAGGAGCGATGATTCGACGGGAAGTCTGGTATTTTGATAGAACCGGGCCGGAAAATACCGACGCCTGCCTGGAGATCTTGGCCCGAGCCCAGGCCGAAGGTTATAAATATTTTGTCGTGGCCTCCACTACCGGCGATACCGGGGTCAAAGCCGCCCGTTTACTGGCGGGTAAAAATATCAACTTGGTGATCGTCGGCCACAGCGTCGGTTTTAAGGGTCCCAATATCGATGAATTTAAGGAAGACAACTATCGTCAGATCTGGGCCTTAGGGGTTCCGGTGTATAGGGGCACCATCCTCACCCATTCCCTGGAGACCAGCCTGGCGGAACAGTTCAAAGGCAGCGCCCCTACTTTATTGATCGCCAATACACTCAGGCGCTTGGGCCAGGGGATGAAGGTCTGTTGCGAGATTGTGATGGAAGCCGTCGATGCCGGACTGATACCCGAAGGGGCCGAGGTAGTAGCTATGGCCGGTACTGCCTGGGGGGCGGATACCGTAGCCTTGCTGCGCTCGGCGGCCTCCAAACGCTTCTTGGATTTAACCGTCCTGGAAATCTGGGCCAAACCCCGCGGGTAAATTTCATCACCAAGATTTAAATAACTTAAAGTGCGTTTAACGCTACACCCCTGCGGTCGTGGCAAGTTAAATTTAAAGGGGATTATAAGTGACCGAAATTACAGGCTATGACACCATTCGTTGGGAACATGATAAGGTGGTGCTGCTCGATCAGCGGCGATTACCGGAAAAAGAACTCTATCTGACCTGTGATGATTATCGCCAGGTAGTGGAGGCGATTCAGACCCTGGCCATCCGGGGCGCGCCCGCCATTGGAGTGGCCGCCGCCATGGCCGCGGCTTTGGGTGCTCTTCAGTCTCCCACTCGCCAGGTCCAGGAGTTTCAGCGTCATTTCCAGGACATCTGCCAGGTAATTGCCGGGGCCCGGCCTACCGCGGTCAATCTCACCTGGGCCCTGAAGCGTATGCAAGCGTTGGTCGCGGCCCATCTCGACCAGGGGATTGATGAGCTCAAGCAGCTCTTAGTCACCGAGGCCCAAAACATCCTTAGAGAAGACATTGCCATTAATCGACAATTAGCCGCGGCCGGCCAGGGGTTAATCCAGGAGGGCGATACCGTGCTCACGCACTGTAATGCCGGGGGTCTGGCTACCGGCGGTTATGGCACTGCCCTGGGAGTGATTCGCGCGGCCTGGGAAAAAGGTAAGAAAATACAGGTAATAGCAGATGAAACCCGACCGATTCTGCAAGGCGCGCGATTGACCACCTGGGAACTGATGAAGCTGGGCATTCCCCATACCCTGATCACCGACAACTCGGCGGCCTGTTTAATGGCCCAGGGTAAGATCCAACTGGCGGTGGTAGGCGCGGATCGCATTGCCGCCAACGGCGACGTGGCCAATAAGATCGGCACCTATGGCGTGGCAGTCCTGGCCCAGTACCATAAAATACCGTTTTATGTGGCGGCTCCCCTATCGACCTTTGATTTTTCGTTATCCGAAGGCCGTCAGATACCTATTGAGGAGCGCGATGGCCGGGAGGTCACCCAGATCCAAGGTCTCCCCATTGCTCCGGATGGCTGCCGGGCCTTAAATCTGGCCTTCGATGTTACCCCCCATGGCTTAATTGCCGGGATTATTACCGAACGGGGGGTAATATTACCGCCCTTGCCAAAAAACTTGGAAGACTTGCGGACCAATATGGAGGAATCCTAATGACCGGGCTTTGGACTGCCGTACTGCTGGCCTTTAATCTGCTGCTTTCCGGGGTGGCGCTGGCGGCCGGGCCTTATTCGGTTCACCTGCCGGCTTCTTCCTTAGGCGTAGATCCTCAGGCGGTTACGGTGATCGGCCATACGCAGGAATATGAAATTCAAAAAGGTGACACGCTACTGGATATTGCCCGGGATTACGGCCTGGGTTACCTGGAGTTGGGTCAGCTCTACCGGCATTGGGATCCTTTCCTACCGCCGGTCGGGGAGCGGATTACTATCCCCACCACCTGGATTGTGCCGGATTCTCAGAATCGTCAACTGATCGTGAACACCGGCGAAATGCGGCTGTATAAATTTGCCGATAATGCCCAGAAGGTTTACACTTTTCCGATTGGCATGGGCGTGCTGGACTTTAAGACCCCGACCGGGATCTATAAAGTCACCGAAAAGAAAGTCAAGCCGCCCTGGTATGTGCCCAAATCTTTACAGGCCAAATATGGCATGGCCGTCATGCCGCCGGGTCCCGATAACCCTTTGGGAGATTACAAACTTACCCTCTCCTGGGGAGATTACGGAATCCATGGCACCCATATGCCCTGGGGCGTGGGAAGACTGGTCAGCCACGGCTGTACCCGGATGTATCCCGAGCACATTAAGGAATTATTTCCGATGGTGTCAGTGGGAACCGTAGTGGAATACATTTATGAGCCGGTCAAGATCGGTTTCCGGCAAGGGCGGATCTACCTGGAAGTCAACGAGGATTTCTACCATCGGATTCCGGACATGCTGATTCATACCCTTAACAAACTGGAAGACCGCGGGTTAATTACCGAGATTGATTATTCCAAGGTGGTAAAAATCGTGGAAGAAAAGTTAGGCATGCCGGAGGAGATAACCAAAAAGACTGAGGGTGTAGCGGCTACCAGCCTGACCCACACCCTCGAATCACCTAGTGAATGAAGATTTAAATCGGCTATCGGTACATTTTTACCTTCTGTACCGCATAGCTCTGGCGCATACCTTTTCGGCTGCGTCTTCTGCCCGGGCAGCAGCGGCCTCCGCACGATCAGCCGCCGCGGCGGCTTTCGGAATAGGAGGTTTGGCATCCTGTGCAGCCGCTTCGGCATTTACAACCGAGGCGGCAGCCCGATCTGCTGCAGCTTTGGATTGCTCCATGTACATTTTGCATTCATCATAGTACTTTTGGCAGCAACCCGAAGCTCCCACTACCAGGGCAAAGACCGCGAGGAGCGCCAAGGCATAGCCTTTTGTCAATAACGCTTTCATCATCGATTACCCCCTTTCGGAGAGGACGGTAGATTTGCTTTGGCTTGGAAATCCCCCTCCAAGTAAAGCTTTCGCAAACCGTGCACAGGCCCTTACTTCCGCATCTTCTTTAACAGACAAGCCTCTGCCTTGGCAGCCGCGGCTTCGGCGCGATCCGCTGCCGCTTCAGCCTTGTCAGCTGCGGCTTTGGAATCTGCTGCTGCAGCCTCCGCGTTGCGCGCGGCACTGTCCGCCTTGGAAGCCGACGCTTTTGCCTGATCAGCGTACATCTTGGCTTCGTCTACGTACTTTTTGCACGTGTCGCAACAACCCGCTCCCATGACGAGGACGAACGCCATGAGAATGGCTAAGGCGAAACCTCTCCGTACCAAAGCTTTCCTCATCATTTATCCCCCCTTTTCAAAGTAATGGAATAATGCGGTTTTTTAAACTAATGGTATTTAACAACAACCCCAAAAAAATATCAAGTAAAATTATTGTTAGCCTTGATTTTTTTTGTGGCCTATCTAAATATTTCATAAATATCAATATCTTAAAAATTGCCTGACCAGGGCTGCATTTCGCCCCAATTTTTCCCGACTCGGATATCGACAATCAAAGGGACCTTAAGTTGGATCGCATTTTCCATGGTTTGCTTTAACCAGCGCACGGAAATCGGCATTTCTGCCTCGGGGATTTCTAACAATAATTCATCGTGCAGTTGCAGCAGCAAGCGGCCGGTCAGTCTTTCCCGGTTCCAGACGGCTTCCACGGCCAGCATCGCGGTTTTAATCAGATCCGCGGCGCTGCCTTGAATGGGGGTATTGATGGCGCTGCGCTCCGCTTCCTGCCGGACGCTGCGGTTGCTGCTGTTGATCTGAGGAATTTGCCGCCGCCGCCCCCATAAGGTGGCCACCCAGCCTTGCTGACGCGCGGTCGCCAGCGTTTGTTGAATATAGCGTTGGACCCCGGTATGACGCTCAAAATAGCGGTTGATGAAATCCTGGGCGACCCGCTGGCCGACCCCTAATTGTTTGGCCAGGCCAAAGGCGCTCATCCCATAAATGATGCCAAAATTGATCACTTTGGCCAATCGACGCATATCCGGGCTGACTAACTCTGGGTGCAGATCGAAAACCTCGGCCGCGGTCTGGCGGTGGATATCGATGCCTTCTTGAAAGGCCTTCAGGAAGGCCGGATCTTCGGAAAAATGCGCCAAAATGCGGAGCTCAATTTGGGAATAATCGCCACTGATAAACACCTGTCCGGGCCCGGCCACAAAGGCCTGGCGGATCTGGGCGCCCATTTCACCCCGCACCGGGATGTTCTGGAGATTGGGATCGCGGCTGGACAAGCGTCCGGTGGCGGCCACCGACTGCACAAAGGTAGTATGGATGCGACCGGTGGCCGGATTGATGAGCCGGAGCAAAGAATCCACATAGGTGGATTTTAATTTGGTCAGCGTTCGATACTGTAAAACTTGGGCGGCAATGGGATGGAGCTCGGCCAGGGTCTGCAGTACCTCGATGTCGGTAGAATAGGCGCTCTTGCCGCGGGTTTTTTTCTGCGGCGGCAACTGCAATTTATCAAACAGAATATGGGCCAGTTGTTGGGGCGATTGAATTAAAAAGGTTTCTCCGGCCAGGGCATAAATTTCTTGTTCCAGGCGTTTAAGATCGTTCTCCAGATCCTGGCTGAATTTTTCCAGAAAATCCTGGTCAATGCCGATCCCCTGGGCCTCCATCCGGGCCAGCACCGGTAACAGCGGTAACTCCAAATCCTCATAGAGTGATTGCAGATTCTCCTGGACTAGTTCGGCCTGTAATCGGGGCCACAGGCCCAGCGCGGTTTCGGCGCGCTGGGCCGCATAAATCAACGCCAATTCTTCCGGCAAGTTTAGGGTCGCCACCGGGTGTCCGGCCAACTCCCGAGGTGCGGGTAGATTAGTGCTCAGATAGTGGAGGGCAACATTTTCCAGGTTTTGTTCGTAACGGGCTGGATTGAGAAGATAAGAGGCCAACAGAATATCGCCCGCTAACCCGGCCAGGTGCCAGCCATAGCGTTCTCCCACCAGCAGGGCGGCCTTCAGGTCCGGCCCGATCTTGGCAATCTGAGGATCGCTCCACATCGGTCCCAATAATTCCCCCACCCCGGCCGGGGGTTGTCCTCGCCAGGGTAGATAAATCCCGGCCCCTGCCTGCCAGGCCAGGGCTAATCCGCCGATTTGAGCGAGCATCGGGTGTTGGTCGCTGGTAAGGAAAAAAAGCGCGACCTGGCCGGCGTTCTTGATCTGTGCTACTGCCGACCTCAGGACCTCAGGATCACGCACCAGGGAAAAATTTCCCGACGGGGCCTCTGCGCCCAATTCCTTGGCAAATTTGCTAAATTCGAGCTTGTTGAACAGGCGGCGCAAGGCCTGGTGATCCCACGGACCAGGCTTTAACTGTTCTAAAGGTATAGGCAGCGGCACCTGCGAGTCCAGAACCGATAATTCCCGACTAAGCCGGGCCTGGTCCTGATATTGGACCAGGTTGGCCTTAAGTTTCTTTTTATTGATCTCCTCCAGATGCTGGAAGAGGTTGTCAAGATCGTGGAATTGGGAGATTAATTGCCGAGCGGTTTTTTCTCCTACCCCTGGGACCCCCGGAATATTATCGCTGGTATCCCCGGCCAAGCCCCTGATTTCCACTAGCTGCTCCGGCTCTACCCCGTATTTCTCCCTGATCGCCTCCAGGTCATAGCGCACATCCTTCATCGGGTCCCAGACCGTAACCCCGTCCTCAATCAACGGCCATAAGTCCTTATCCCCTGAGACAATTTCCACCTCAAGACCCGCGGCCCGAGCCTTCTTGGTTAAAGTGCAAATGATATCATCGGCTTCGAAGCCTTCCTGTTCCAGGGCGGGCAGATTTAAGGCCGAGACCAATTGATGGATATAGGGCAACTGGATCACCAGGTCGTCGGGCATGGGCGGACGTTGGGCCTTATAGTCCGGATAGCGCTGATGCCGAAAGGTCGGACCTTTGGCATCAAAGGCCAGGGCAAAATAGACCGGCTGGCGCTCTCGCAAGACCTTGAGCAACATACTGGTAACCCCAAATACCGCGTTGGTCGGCAAACCCTGAGAGTTCCGCAGCCCCGGCAGCGCGTGATAGGCCCGATAAATATATGAACTGATATCAATAAGATAAAGAGTGGCAGATGACTTGCTCATTTGAACCTCCAATCTGCCTATATACCGCTTAGGCAGGATTGTCAATTTTTTAATCACCTTGACGATCAGCAATTCCTGCGCTAACTTAAGTTTGGTTTAGATGCATCGGTTTGCTAATTTGTCGGGTGCTAAATTTGTTCGGAAGGTAGAAAGAATATGTGGACTAAAGCCAAGGTTAATTTTGTTATTGATGCTCTGATGTTTGTGATTATGTGCGCCATCGCCGGGATCGGCTTTCTGATAAAATATGTCCTCATCCCGGGCGAGCAGAGGTGGGAGGTATATGGCCGTAACGTTGACCTTTTCTGGCTGGGCCTGGACCGCCATGAATGGGGGTCCATCCATCTCTACCTGGCCCTGACTTTACTCACCTTACTGGTCATCCATATCATTTTACACTGGCAGATGATTCTGAGTTTATTTAGAAGTCTCATCGGCAAGGGCAGCACCAGAGCAGTTATTACCCTGGCATTTGTCGTGATTTGCCTGATTTTCATAAGTTTTTCCCTGCTGGTGACTCCGGATGTTGAAGAGCTGAGGCGGGGCCGTGGTCGCCGGTATGGCCAGGCTCCGGTTATTCTTGAACAGCACCAGCCTGTCCATCTGGCCAGTAGGCAATTCGAGGTGAATCGGGCCTTAAGATAAGGTGAACCACCCGCCCACTATCCTGTTGATCAACCCTTGGATTTACGATTTTGCCGCTCACGACTTTTTTGCTCGGCCGCTGGGATTATTATACCTGGCTGGGAGGCTGTTGGCACAGGGCTACGCGGTAAGATTTATTGATTGTTTAGAACGATCCTTAGACCGGAATATCGTCAAAGACTTGCCGTCGAAAGACCATTCCGTCACCGGACGCTATCATAAAGAACCATTGCCAACGCCCAATCCTCTGCGAGGCATCCCCCGCCGCTATGGCCGTTATGGGATCAGCGAAGCAGCATTTCGAGAAAAGCTACATGGCACTCCCCGGCCCGCGGCGGTGCTGGTGACTTCTCTGATGACCTACTGGTATCCTGGCGTACAGGCGGTCATCAGGCTGGTTCGGGACCATTTCCCCGGCGTGCCGGTGGTGCTGGGAGGCATCTACGCCACTTTATGCCCGGAACATGCCCGGCGTTACAGCGGCGCCGACCTGGTGCGGACCGGCCCCGGGGAACCGGAGATTCTGCCCCTGCTCGCGGAATTGACTGGCTGGAATCGCCCTGTGCCGCCGGTTCTGGACGACCTGGATGCCCTCCCCTACCCGGCTCTGCACCTGCTTAGCGAACGCGGTCTGATCCCCCTACTCACCTCCCGCGGCTGTCCCCTAGACTGTGCCTATTGCGCCTCCAAACTGCTGCAACCTAAATTTCAGCAACGCCGCCCGGCCGCGGTGGTCGAGGAGCTAACCTATTGGCAGGCTCGTTTGAGATCAAATGAAGTCGCCTTATATGACGATGCCTTGTTAATCAATGCCGAATCGCACTTATTGCCCATCCTCGAAGGGGTGTTAAGTCGGGGATTAAATTTAAGGTTTCATACCCCCAACGGCCTGCACCTGAAGCTGATCACCCCGTTGGTGGCCGAGTGGCTGAAAAAGGCCAATTTTGCCACTTTGCGCCTGGGTCTGGAAACTACCGCCCTGGGCCCCAAACGCTTGGATAGCAAGGTCCAGGCCGGTGATTTGGAACAGGCCCTGGCCGCGCTTCAGGAAGCGGGTTTTCGGGCGGACGAACTCGGGGTCTATCTGCTCATCGGTCTGCCCCACCAGGAGGATGCGGCGATCGTCGAGGCCATCCGGCAGGTGCGGGCCTTGGGCGCCACCCCGGTCCTGGCCCAATATTCTCCGATTCCGCATACTGCTTTGTGGTCGGAAGCCCTCAAAGTCTCGCGCTATGATCTGGAGTCGGAACCGCTGTTTCATAACAATTCGATTTTCCCGTGCTGGCCGGAATTTTCCTGGCCACGTTACAGCCGCCTCAAAAATTTGGCTGCCGGGGAAGGGGTATGAAGATCTCTCGCCAAGACGCAAAGGCGCCAAGTTGCAATTTTTACCTAAGGATTTTGCGCCTTGGCGGCTTGGCGTGAGATAAGTATTTGAATCAATGGAGAAAAGAAATGGGCACATCCGCGGGCCGTAAGGCCCCGACCGGAAAGTTCTGGCGCCAGGCCAAGGCCTCTATGGCCAGGTTCAGCTCCCCCCACAACACCGGTCAGGTGGCGGTCGCCGAGGTCGCGGCCCGCTATGCCATGGCCTTAGCCGATAGCATACCTGAAACCCAGGCGGCTACCGGACATTTTTATCATATTCAGCAAGTCGCGCATAATCTGGCCGCCTTTTATCAACAGCTAGCCCGGCAGGGGCTGGCTCAGACCCTCAAGGACCTGGGCCTGGAAAACCACATCGGCCGTCCGCCGCAAACCTGGCTTCCGGCCCTGATCGATAGATTAGCTGGCCCCGGGGCCTTATTGGAGGCAGCCGTAGCCCGTTCGGCGCTGATCGATGTCCTGGCAGACGAATTAGCCGGAAGTACTGAAGATTATTACGGTTGGGCGGACCGCGGTCCGGGCAACGGTGCCCCGGCTGCCATTGCTGACCAGTTAAAAAATTTCTTAGCAACCGCCGTGTTCCAAAAACTGGCCGCTGACCTGGGAGAGGCGGTGGAGGCCCAGGTCGAGGATACCCGGACCGGGATGCAGCGTCTGCAAGAACTCCGCAATTTTATTAAGGCGCAAATATTTCTCGACCCCGCCGGGACCGAGCCTTTTGACCTGGCCTGGACCGCCCCCCAAACCATGGCCTGGCTCGACGGACAACTTCAGCAACTGTTGCGCGGTCTGACAGCGACATATGGCGGCTAGAATTTTTGTCCGGGGTCATCCCCAGGAAACCCCTTACACCCCCGAGAAATATGCGGCTGATCTCAGCCTGTGGCCCTCGACTGCCGGCTTCACGGTGCACCATAATCTGCAGCATCTGTGGGCCAGCCCCCAGCTTCCCGGCCCGGAATATCAATCATTGCTGCTATTCGCGATCGGCGTCTGGGCCGCGGACAAGCTGGTGCTCCGGTCCACTGCCGCGGACGCCTGGACCCGGGAGCTGGTTCTGGAAGTCCCGGTAAGTCCGGCCTGGATGGCACCGCTGACCGATCTGACCCCGGCTTTGGAGTTCCTCACCGGGGACCGCTGGCAACTGGTGCCCCGACCACTAAACCCTGACTTAGGCTTCCAGGCGGAGTGGCACTTAGCTTGGCAACCGGATCTGGTCTGCCTGTTTTCCGGCGGGGTTGATTCGCTGGTCGGGGCCCTCGATTTCCTGGAGGCTGGTTACCGGCTGATATTGGTCAGTCACTATGATTTCGGACAACTGGCCGGGTATCAAAAAAATCTGGCCGCGGCCCTGACCCAACATTACGGGGCAGAGCGCGTCCACCATCTAGGCCTACGGGTGCAACTGGAGGCCCCGGAATTAAGCCTCCGGAGCCGCTCCCTGCTGTTTATCGCCCTGGGACTGGCGGTGGCCGGGGCCTTTAAGCCGAGGCTGCCGCTTCTGGTCCCGGAAAACGGTTTTATCAGCCTCAACCCGCCGCTCACCCTGAACCGTTTGGGCAGCTACAGCACCCGCACCACCCATCCTTATGTCATTCAAAATTTGCAAGACCTGTTTCGCCAGATAAAGATTCTCCACCCCCTGGTCAACCCCTACCAGGGGCAGACCAAAGGCGAAATGCTGGCTTCCAGTCGAAGCCAGGAACTGTTGCGCGTCTTGCTGCCTCACACCCTGTCCTGCTCTCATCCGGTGGTCGCCCGCTGGCACCGCCAAACTCAGGGCAATTGCGGCTATTGTTTTCCCTGTCTGCTGCGCCGGGCCGCGCTGCATCAGATCGGCACCGATCAGGGCCAGGATTATCTTTATGACGCCTTGGCCGATGACCGGCTGTTAACCAATCGGGTCCGAGGCGCTGACCTCCGCAGCCTGCTTTTCGCCCTGCGGACCTGGGAAGCCACCGGTCCGACCCCGTCCCTCCTGTGGCGCACCGGCCCGCTGTCGGAAGAGCTTGACTCAAAACTGCGGGTGCTGGAAGCGGGCATGGCCGAAATTAAGACCTGGCTGCAGGCTAAGGCGCCGCCACGGGTGCGGAAATATCTGGGTTGGTAAAAGACTTTGAGGTAAAGTATTAAGATATCCTTATAACCCAGGCTACTGACCAGATTCAGCCAAGCCCGGTTAAAACATTCCTGGCCGGTTCGAAGACTAAGGCAACGATGAACTTTTTTACTGCTTAGCAGGGCAAATTTTCCCATAACGGATGAGCTTGACACCGACAGGCCTCACCGGTATCCGGAGGCAATAATCTGGGATAGATTTTCAACGCCAGAAATTACCGACCATTTCGATATTTCTATGGCGTGTCGGTGGTTGATTAAAGATTACTCGGGAGCCTTGGGGTTCGAATTGAAAGGGCAATTCTCGCAGATGCGCAAGCCGTTCTCGAACCCGATTAATTTGGGAAGGCGAACAATAAAGCAGGATAAAGCCGCCCCCACCCGCGCCGCTGACCTTACCTCCGATAGCTCCAGCCTCCCGAGCTTGCTGGTAAATTCGATCGATCTGGCGGTTGGAAATAGCCGCGCTGAGCGCCCGTTTGGCCAACCAGCCCTGGTGCAGCGCCCGGCCAAAATCATCCAGCTTTCCTTGGAGCAATAAATCCCGCATTTTCCAGACTTGATCCCGGATAGCCCTCAGGTCCGGCCGGCGGGCGCCGATATTGGCGGTAATTTTCGCTAAAATCGGATCTGCCTGGCGGGTATTGCCCAAATAAAAAAGATAGAGGTGTTTTTCCAGGCAACGTTTTCGAGACCAGGGCAGGTCAAGCCGTTCTGGTTCGACGCGGCCATCGGTCCGGAAGCGGAAGGTACATAAATCGCCATAGGCGGCAATATATTGGTCCTGGATGCCGATGGGCTTTTTCAAGATGTCTATTTCGATCTGACAGGCCTCGCAGGCCAATTGAGCCGGAGTTACCGCACGGCCTAAAAAATTATGGAAGGCATTTAACAGCCCCACCGTAACACTGCTGGAGGACCCTAACCCGCAGCCCTCAGTAGGAACATCGGCCAAGGTGACCACTTCGACGCCGTGCTCCAGGCCGGTGAGGCGCAGCGCTTCCCGAATCAGGCCATGCTGAATATCGTCCAGCCGCTGGACTACTTCCCGTTGCGAGTAGTTCAGGACAATCTGATCATCAAAACGTTTATTGACGATGACATAAATGAATTTGTCAATCGCGGTGCATAGGACCGCGCCCTCTTCCTGGCTCCAGAAATCCCGAAAGTCGGTAAAGCCGCCCACGAAGCTGATGCGTAAGGGGGTTTGGGTAATGATCATGGTCGTACTCCGGAATCAGCCTTAACAATAAAGACCCGATTGGGAGTGAGAGATGCGAGGTTATTAAGTTGACGCGTCTCCGGCAACTGGCTGCCATCCTTAAGCTCGGCAAGATCCTGAACATTTATCGGTCGTGGAGCAAACTTAACATTAATTAAAAAAACGGCCCTGCGCTTAATTGCCGCGCTGACCATTAATGCCTTGGTTCTACCTCACACCGGCAGGATATCCAGCTAATCGCTTTACAGGAGCGCACCACGGGATTGGCAATCTGGCCCTCGTCATTCATTGAATTAAAATATCAAGACAAGCTACATAATACAATAAAGAAAACTTGACTTCGGGGACCAACCGGGAGGTTATCCACAATTTCCGCCCCGGCCTGCCGTCCGTGCCTTAGAGAAGGTCTGCGAAAGTCAGGACAATACTACTATTCAATTGAAAAAAAAATTTTTATTTGGTAATTTAACTTATATTTCAGGTTATCGGTGCATCTTCCCGATTAATAAGGAGTAGCGCGGCGCCATAAAACTTTCATAGTTCAGAGAACGAACGGTGTTTCCTGATACCCATCTATTTGACGAGATTTGCGCCAGAAAACAGGGTGTTGAGCGCGAGGTGCTGGAACATGTCATCACCCTGGCGGTGGAATTGGCCCGTGAAGGCCGCGAGGGTAGGAAAATCGGCACCTTGTTTATCATCTATGATTCAGACGCGGTGCTGGCCCAATCCAAATGTCTGATATTGGATCCCTTGTTTGGACATCCGGACGAGGTGAAACGGATTGACAATCCTAATATGCGTGAGACCATCAAGGAGTTGGCGCAATTAGACGGCGCGTTTGTGGTTAATGGGGAAGGCGTCGCGGTCTCGGCCTGCCGATACCTTAATTCTTCATCGGTGGGCATTGATTTGCCCCTAGGGTTAGGGTCTCGCCACATGGCCGCGGCCTCCATCACCAAAGAAACCGAAGCCATCGCGGTGGTGGTTTCCGAAAGTTCAGTAGTGCGGGTATTTGTCGGTGGCAAATTGGTCTCGGAAATCATTCCTGAGTTATGGGTGCTGAGCCGCGCCAGCCTCCACCTGAGCTGGCCCTATGTGGAGCGGTCCACCAATCATGTTACGGTGGTCAGCAAAGAAGATTGACTAAATATTGAGATAAGGAGTAAAATGGCTAAAGGAACCCAATTAATAAGCCCAAGCGGCCCATAAATTTGGTTCTTTAAATATAAGGGGTGAACCGTGCTTGCTCAGTAGTTAGTAGTAATCCTGAGCCGCCTGGTTTACGGGAACAAGCACACTGGTATAAAGATCCAGTGATAGGGAGGAGAAAATGAGTAGTTGGGTTCGATTAGGGGGAGTGATGGTATGCTTGGCCATCCTAGTTGCGCCAGCGGGGCTGTTAGCTGCCGAGGTTCCGGTGCTCGAATTGCCGGAATTGGTAAAGATGGCACTAGAATTCAGCCCTCAGGTCAAAGCTAGCAAAAGTGAAGTGGATGCGGCCAAGCAGCAACATGAACAGGCTAAGAGTCATTATTATCCACAGATTGAGGCGGTGGCCATCACCGGGGTGGCCCCCAATACACGGCGACCGGAAGTACGGGGTAGCTCTATCTATTTCCCTGACCCCAGTAACCGCATCCATGGGGTGAGCTGGTTTGGCCGCATAGATGCCCATGTTTTCCAACCGCTTTACACTTTCGGTAAAATCGCCCACCGCAAAAAAGCCGCGTCTCACAACATCAAGGTCAAAGAGGCCCAGGTCGAAGAGAAAAAGGGGGATGTCATTTGGGATCTGTCCCGGGCCTATTATGGTCTGATCCTGGCTCAGCAGGGTGTGGGGGAAGTCAAAGATGCCCGGGTCTATCTTTCCGATATCCGGGAACGGATTGATCGTTTGTTGCGCCTGGGTTCGCCCGCGGTCCAAGAAAGTGACCGGTACCGTCTAGACATGTATGAAGGGTCGGTTGACAAGTTCGCCGCCGAAGCCGAGGAGGGTGCCAAGGTCGCCTATAAGGCCATCAAGGCCTTAATCGACTATGGTCCCAACCAGGACTTTAAAGTACCCCTGGAGCTACCCCAACCTTCGGCTCCGCCTGCAGCAGTAGAGCAGTATGTTGAAAAAGCCTTAGACCTGAGACCTGAGTTTGCCCAACTGAAAGAAGGCCTGGAGGCCCGCAAACTGCTCGTCGAAGCTGCTAAGGCCGATCGCTGGCCATCGCTGTTCTTAGGTCTCAAAGGAGCCTATGCCGGGGCACCAGGGCGGCAAACCTGGCACAACCCCTATTCGGAGGATTACTTCAATACCAGCTATGCCTTTCCCTATCTGGGCATGCATATGCATCTGGATTTTGGGATTACCAAGGCCAAGATCGGCCAGGCTCAGGCCGAATTACATCAACTACAGAATATGCAAGGCACGGCCCTGATGGGTATTCCGGTGGAAGTGGCTCAGGCTTATGGCAAGGTCAAAGAAAGTTATAAGAAAACCCTGGGGCTAGACCGGGCTTACGTTAACGCCCGGCGCTGGTTGGTCACCGAGCTCAGCAACTTTGACATGGGTATCGGTAAAATGGATAACATTTTCCAAGCCTTTGAACGTTACGGGCAATTCCGGGGCGATTATCTCATGGCGCTTTATGATTATCACCTGGCCAAAGTGCAATTAGACAAAGCAACAGGAATGTACCGGGTCCGACTGCCCGGGGAAAAAGAAGGCCAGAGCCAGTAAAAGTTTTTTACCGGCTCTCCCATAGCGAAGACCAAGATCCTACCAGGGCCGGGATGGCCCTGGTAGTTTGTTTTATCTGGAGGATTGCTGCAGGACAGGATTGTAGTCTTGAAATAGAACAACTCAATGATTAAAATAATCACCATAATGAACCTATGTTCTGTATGCGTTGTGGTTCTTATGGTAGGCAGTTTTAGTCTAAATCCAGTGCCGTTGACCTCAGTCAACGCCATTTAGTTTAAATTAAAGGTCGAACCGTTGTCCTCAGAAAAAAGATCTGATCGCCTGATTCAGATATGGATTCGCCTACTGAATCGACTTGCCTGGCCGATTGTCACCATTGCCTTGCTGTTGGCCGGACTATCGATTTATTACACGGTCCAGAATCTGACTTTCCAGACCACTCGAAGCGGACTGATCGGCGGTAATCAACACCTGATCACCCTGAAAGAACAACTGGAACAGGAATTCGGGGAAAGAGATGGACTGGTCGTGGTCATTAGCAACCATGATCGCAAACAGTCGATTGCCTTTGCCCAGGCCCTGGATCAGGAACTACGTCAGTATCCCGAGGAATTTTCCGAGCGTTTTTATCACTTGAATCCGGAGCAATTTAAGTCTTGGGCGCTGCTTTACATGAAACCCGAGCAGATCGGCGAGATCAAAGATAAGCTTCTGGAGTCTCGCGAGGTGATGACGGCTCTGGCTGCTGAGCCTTCGCTGACCCAATTCTTTACCGCCATCAACGAAGAAATCACCCGCGATATGCTCGGGCAATTATTTACTGAATTTCTGCAGGAAGAAAAAGCCCGGCTACCAGATTTAAGTTTCTTGAACGCCACTCTACGAGAATTTTATCATTCTCTGGATGATGGGTCTCCTTATCAATCTCCCTTGCGCGCCGTCTTTCCGAAGGAATTTGGAGATTGGCAAGAAGAGGGCTATTTTTTTACCAAGGGTGATCAATATCTACTTTTCCTGATCACCACCAATGCCCGGGACTATACCGAATCAACCAAAATCCTGAACCACTTGCGCCAGATCGTCGAGCAGGTTAAGACTCGCTTCCCGGACATCCAGGTCGGGGTTACCGGCCCTGAGGCCCTGGAAAGCGATGAGATGACTGATTCCCTCCAGGACATCACCTTGGCCACCTGGTTATCGCTGCTGGGTCAATTTTTCCTGCTTGTTCTCTTCTTCCGCAGCCTGAAACGTCCGCTGGTGGAAGTCGTGGTCCTGCTGGTCGGACTATCCTGGACCTTTGGTCTAACTACCCTGGTGGTAGGCCATCTCAATATCCTCTCCATGGTTTTTGCCCCCCTGATGATGGGTATCACCATTGACTACGGCATCCATTGGTTCTGCCATCTCGAAGAAGAGGAAAATGGGAGCCGGCGTTGCACCTTGCGAGCTTTGTGGGGAACCCAAAGATATGGCATGCCCGGGATCATTTACGCCGCGCTGGCAACCACCGTCTCCTTCATTCCCCTAATTTTTACGGGTTTCCAAGGACTGGCGGAGCTCGGCCTGATCCTTTTCATGGGCATCCCCGCCATGTTATTGGTCACTTTATTGGTACAGCCGGCTCTGGTCTTTCTGGTTGAAAAGTGCCAGCTAGCGGAGACGGGTAAAGCCATCGAACCTCATCCCCAGCCCTTTTTATCGCTCAAATGGCAGCGGCCCGGGTTGATTCTGGCCGTGGGACTGGCCTTTGCCGCCCTGGGAGGCATCAGCCTGTGGTATGTGCCCTTCGACTTGAATCCCTTGAACCTCCAAAATCAGGAAACCGAGTCGGTAGTTTGGGAACTTAAAATATTAGAGGACTCGCAATATTCCAGTGTTTATGGGGTCATGACCGTTTGCAGTCCAGAAGAGATTCAGGCTCGGACCCGGGCCTTAAAACAGTTGCCCACGGTATCGAATGTCGAATCCATCCTCTCTTTTCTGCCCCGCGACCCGGAATATAAGCAACATCTGTTGCAGGAGCTGAGACCGGTACTCAGTGAGGTCGAGTTTCCGGTAAGTTTACCACGGTCCTCTTCCCCCGCCGAACTGGCATCAGTACTGGGCCGGATTCACTTCAAGCTGTCGCAGGCTCAGAACAGCAGTTGGGAGCCGGAAAACCAAGTCACCAAAGTCCAATTGGATGAAGCCAATCTGCTGCTTTCCCAGCTTTTGACCTTGTTGCGTCAGAATCCCGATAAGGCGATCGCGGCACGATTGGCAAGGTTTGAACAGCAGTTCTTTGCTGATCTCCAGGATAAATGGCAGTTGCTAACTAGTAGTCTGAATACCCCGCCCCCCCAGATCAGCGATTTGCCGCAAGAGGTCCGGGAACGATTCATTGGCTCGCAGGGCAGCTATCTGATCCGCGTGTTTCCGGCCCAGGATGTCTGGGATCGGGAACCGCTGGCCAGATTTGTCCATGATCTGCGCACGGTGGACCCAAATGTGGTAGGTGACCCGGTATTACTCTACGTCTTTACTTCCGCCTTCCGTAATGCCTGCCTGGTCGCCGCCGGCCTGGCGTTATTAGCGGTAACCTGCGTATTGTTGCTCTTTTTCCGCAATATAAAATTAGCCCTGTTGGCCATTGTCCCCTTACTGGTAGGCACCGGCTGGACCTTGAACCTGATGTGGCTGCTGGATGTCTCCTTTAACCAGGCCAATGTTCTGTTCCTGCCCCTAATTTTAGGGGAAGGGATGGAATACGGCATTGTCATCCTGTCGCGTTGGAAGATAGACCCGATGGCCCGCGGCATCACCCTGCCGGCCAGCACCGCCAAGGGCGTTACTCTGTCAGCCCTGACCACCGCGGTGGGGTTTGGCAGTCTGATGGTTTCCAGCCATCAAGGGGTCTTCAGTTTGGGACTGCTGGCCACGGTAGGCAGCACCAGTGTTTTGCTGGCCGCCTTAAGCGTGCTGCCAGCCTTCTTACGGTTGCTGGCCAAAAAAGAGGCCCGCGCCCGCGCCGTTTTGGAACCATTAACCGAAGGCCAAGATATCAGGCCTTTTCAATAAAAAAAACCAAAGAGGTTGCAGTAATGAAAAATTTTCGAATAGTGGCCTGGATTTTGGTAGTTCTCTGGTGTCTACCCCTAGACGCAATAGCGGGGACACCTACCACTTATGTCAAAGGAATTTTGGATAAAGTGCTGGCCATCCAAAACGATCCGGCTCTGAGCGGTGCAGCCTACCACGACGCCCGCGCCCGCGCCATCCGCCAGATCATCAAAGCAAATTTCGATTTCAGCATGATGGCCCGTACTTCTTTAGGCCCGACCTACAACCGTCTCTCAGCCGGCCAGCAGCGTGAGTTTCAAGAAACCTTTGCCCGCTTATTTCAAGATTCCTATACCCGTTTGGTGCTAAACTTCCTTAAACGAGAAACCATACAATATCATCAGGAATCACAGCAAGGTGACCGGGCCCAGGTAAGAACCACCATAGTCCGTATTAATGAAAAAATTCCGGTGGAGTACCTGATGCATGGGCGCTCTTCAGGCTGGGTGCTCTATGATGTCAAGGTTGACGGCATCAGCATTCTGCAAACTTATAAAGATCAGTTTGCTCGGGTCATTCAAAATAAGTCTTTTGCTGATTTGCTTAACAAGATGAAATTACAGGCCAAAGCACTTGACTAAATCTACGTCCGGAAAACTAACTCAAGCCAGGCTGTGCTAGATGTTGAAATTTAGGCCCCCTCCCCTAACCCCCTCCCACCAGGGGCGGGGGAGTTTCCGGATGGAAACTAGCTAAGCCTTAACGCGACATCCAGATTATAGACCGGTTACCGGCGTTCACCTTTGCCCAATGATGATGAGGCAAAAACATGATCTTAAATAATAGATTGAGGTCAGTAGTAAGCATATTCGGGGTCCTGTTGGTAACGGCTTGGGGAAGCTCAGCCGGATGGGCACGTTCAGACGCCAAGTTAGGAGGACCACAAACCGTTTATGTGCCCATCTATTCCAATGTCTATTTTGGGGATCGACTGCGACCTTTTAATTTAACTGCTACTTTGAGTATACGCAACACTGACCCGGCGCAGGCCATCACCGTGCTCACGGTGAAGTACTATGATTCCCAGGGGAAGATGGTGCGAAATTATACGGACCGGCCGATTAAGCTTGATCCTTGGACCTCAAATCAATTCTTCGTCAAAGAATCAGATATTACCGGAGGGCCAGGAGCGTTCTTTATAGTTAAATGGAAGGCCAAGACCGAAGTTAATATGCCAATAATTGAGGCGGTGATGATTGGCGCGGCCGCGAATCAGGGGGTGTCGTTTATCTGCCCCGGCCAGATTATTAAAGACAGCCCGGAATAAATAGTATTTCAATTGACCGATTTTAATGGTAATCCTCTTGTAGCCGCAAG
Organism: Desulfobacca sp.; assembly: GCA_028695935.1. Classification (GTDB taxonomy): domain Bacteria; phylum Desulfobacterota; class Desulfobaccia; order Desulfobaccales; family Desulfobaccaceae; genus Desulfobacca_B. The sequence continues at coordinate 4,948 of JAQVHY010000006.1, read as the reverse complement.
CTTTAGTCGGCGCACCAAGAAACCGGCGAGCAGTAAGCAACTTCGCGCCACTAAAAGATTACGGCCACAAAACACATATTCTAAATCTTAGACCAAATTGCTATCAAAATTACGGATGGGTATTTTCTGTATGGGTTTGATTTATCAAACCCGGAGGGCTTAGTAATAAGCTAGGAGAGTAGAGATGGACTATGGTGGTAAGTGGCGAGATATTAAGCAATTAGGGTTACAAATAGCCTCAGTCATAATCCTGGCGGTAGTCTTCATGGGCTGCCAGTCCCAGGAGCCGTCGCTAAGCCCGGCCGCCACTAGTCTTAAGCAAAATTTAAAAAAAATTATCGATAATTTTTCCCTGGCCCTCGGTAAACCAATTGCAGACCAGGATAAAAAATCTATCAACCTAAAACTAGAGGAGTTATTTAAGCGGGCTAACTCGCAAGAGGTACCCGGGCTATTAGATATCACGGTCCTTGATCATAAGGCGCTCCGCTTAGCCAGCCATCCTGAAGGGACTAATAATGTTCAGAGTTTTTCAAATTATCGCACCGTCCGCAAGGCCCTGGCCGAGGGAAAAATAGTGCAGGCCCGGCTCTTTTTTCAAGATGGTTTCAGGCTTTATGTAATCTGCGTCCCCACCCTCCACAAGCATGAGGTTAAGGGGTTAATAATATTATGTTTTGATGCCACCGCGGTAAATAACCAATCGGGGGTGACGGAAGAGGAGTTTTTAGCCATTGATTTTAACCGCTAACTTCGACTGGCCTTTGACCAGAGATCAGCTAGCAGTCCTATAAAGACGCGGCAGCCCTACTCCCACTTGCCATGCCAACCACCTCCCGGCCAAAACCAGATTATGCCTTCCAGATCGAAGGTCAGAAGCGGGAAAAAATCATCCTATCGATCTCCGGCCGCCTGGTGTTAGAACACCTGGAACACCTTGAATCTGAGTATGCTGCGTTCCTGACCGAGATGCGGCCCGCTGAGCTTACCGTTGATGTTTCTCAGGTTGAGTATCTAGACAGCGCCGGCGCCTTGGCATTGATCCAGATGGAAGATCAGGCTAAAGCGCAAAATCTCCCTTTCCAATTAGTTAATCTGACGGACGCGGCGCGGCGGATCATGGCCCTGGTTGATCGACAAGCGCTGCAACCATCGCCTCCGGTTCCGAAACCACGACCGTGGAAGGCCTTGGAACAGGTAGGGGCAGTAAGTCTCAGTGTCCTCAACGATTTTGTCCAGGTGCTGACCTTCCTGGGCGGCTTGCTGATCGCGCTGGCGCAGTCCTTCCGGCATCCGGGCAAAATCCGTTGGGGAGATACCTTATTCTATATGAAAAGGGCGGGAGTGGATGGGCTACCGATCGTCGGACTGATCAGCTTACTCCTCGGCCTGATCATTGCCTTTATGTCTTCCTTGCAGCTCAAGCAATTCGGAGCCAATATTTACGTCGCCTCGCTTTTGGCCATTGCCATGGTCAAAGAACTAGGGCCTATCATGACCGCGATCTTGGTAGCCGGACGGTCGGGGTCGGCGTTTGCCGCCGAAATCGGCACCATGATGGTCAACGAGGAAGTGGACGCCCTGATCATTATGGGATTTGACCCGCTGAAATTCCTGGCCCTGCCCAAGGTGTTGGCCACCATGTTAGTGGTGCCGGTGCTCACCTTGTATGCTGATTTCTTCGGGTTAATCGGCGGCATGATTGTCGGCGTGGTCGGGTTGGACCTGACCGTGTTCTCTTATATATCCCAAACCCAAAAGAGTTTAAATCTCTTTGATCTCCTTTCCAGTCTGGTAAAATCAGCCGTATTTGCGCTGCTGATTGCCGGTATCGGTTGCCAGCGAGGTTTTCAGGTTCGAGGAGGGGCTGAGGCCGTAGGCTCCGCGACCACCTCGGCGGTGGTGGCGGCCATTTTCTTGATTATTGTTACAGACTCGGCGTTTGCCATCGTCTTGCATTATTTAAGGTAAAAACGGTACGGTTTTGACCAGCTCTGATAAAAACCCGATCATCGTCGTGGAGAACCTCACCGCTCGTTTTGGAGACCGGACTATCTTTACCAACGTTAGCTTCCAGGTGAATGAGGGCGAAGTCCTGGTCATTCTGGGAGGCAGCGGCTGTGGCAAGTCGACGCTGATGAAACAGATGATCGGCCTTTATCGGCCCGCCAGCGGTAGAGTGCTGATCAAAGGAGTTGATATCAATACCCCTGACGAGGTCCAGTTGCGCCAGTTGAGGATGCAAATCGGGGTGCTCTTCCAGTCCAGCGCCCTGTTCGGGTCTATGACTTTAGGTGAAAATGTGGCCCTACCGCTGGGGGAATACACGGATCTTTCCCCGGCGAGCATCGACCTGTTGGTCCGGATGAAACTGGCGATGGTTAATCTGACCGGCTCTGCAGAGTTGTTGCCCTCCGAACTTTCGGGCGGCATGAAAAAACGGGCGGGGCTGGCCCGAGCCATGGCCCTGGACCCCAGCATCCTGTTTTTCGATGAGCCCTCGGCCGGGTTGGACCCCATAACCTCCGCCGAACTGGACAACCTGATCAAAACGATCAACTCCAGCCTGGGGACTACCATGGTCATCGTCACTCATGAACTGGAATCCATCTTTGATATTGCCCACCGGGTGGTAATGCTGGATAAAACTGCTAAAGGCCTAATCGCCGAAGGTGATCCTCATTACCTCCGGGAGCACTCTACTGACCCCCGGGTAGTAAATTTTTTCCAGCGCCGGGTTGGAGAACTTAAATAGTTGCGCAGGTAACCGGACATGGCCCGTAAGACCTCCAAATTTTTAGTAGGGCTTTTTGTAATTATCGGTGTGCTTATCGGTATGATTGCCATCATCTGGGTGGGAGCGACCCGGTACTTCCAAACAGGGGATACTTACGTTACCTATCTGGACGAATCAGTGCAGGGTCTACAGAAGGATTCGACCGTCAGGTATCGGGGAGTGGAGGTGGGTCGGGTAGAAGAGATAGAGGTGGCACCGGATAACCGACTGATTGCCGTAGTGATGAAAATTGACCTGGAAGATAACTTAACCCACAATACGGTGGCCCAACTTTCGGCCGCCGGCATCACCGGCATAATGTACATCGATTTAGACCGCCGTAAACCAGGAGATACGGATCTCTCCCCTCAGATCGACTTTCCCTCCGAATATCCGATTATTCCCTCGCGGCCTTCCGAAAAAGAAAAAATTCTTTCGGGAATCGAAGAGATTGTCAATAAACTGAAGCAGGTTGATACTAAAGGAATCTCGGACCAGATTATCGCCAGCACCAAGGAAATGGAAAATTTTTTGAATGGCGAGCAAATGCAAAAAATTTTGGCCCGAGTGGAGTCAGCCGCAAACAATCTGGATGAATTGAGCGCCCAAGTCAAGCAGGTGGTGGCCCGGGGAAGGCTCGATCAGGTCTTGGTCGGCGTTGACAAAACTCTCAAGAGTGCCACTGCGGTGCTCAATAATGCCGAAAAACAGTTGACCGAGATGAAACTGGCCGAAACCGTTAAGGAAACGCGTAGAATCGCCCGGGACCTCGAGGGAACTAACCGGAATCTACGCCGCGCCTCTGAAAACCTGGAGATGCTTATGGAAAGGCTCTCTAACCGGCCTTCAGATCTGCTGTTCGGTAAACCGCCAACCCCGAGGTGGAACGAATAGGCGTTCAGGGGTGAACATGATAAATCCCTTTAAAAAAGTACAAGCGAAAATATCACGGCCCTCGCAGCTGGGTGTCCGCATCGTGGCAGGTATTTCTATTTGGCTATGGATAGTAAGTGGTTGCGGCAAACCACCGGTATTAATCAAGCGTTATATCTTTGACTACCCGGCTCCGGCGGCAACCGGGCGTCCGGCCCTGAACGCCGGGCTTAAAGTTGAACAATTGGCGGTTGCCCAGGCCTACAACACTACTGCCATGGTTTATCAGGCCGAGCCTTTTAAGAGCGATGCTTACCACTACCACCGCTGGCGCGTCAACCCCGGATTCCTGGTTACCGATTATCTCGTCCGCGACCTGAGAAACTCCGGGCTATTCAAGGCCGTTTGGGGAGCTACAAGTAGCGATGATTGCCGTTTCCGTCTCGAAGGCGGCGTGGCAGAGTGTCTGGAGATTGATCGACCCGAGGGTTGGCAGGCCGCGCTCGGTCTCCATCTGACGCTTTTAGATCTGGACCACCAGGAGATTACCCGGCGGGTGATGTTTCAGAAGAATTATCGCGCCCTGGAGCCATTAGTGGAAAAAACCCCGGAGGGGCTGGCGCAAGCCATGAGTCAGGCCATGCAACGTTTATCCATTCAGATCATCAACGACCTGTACCAGGCTATCCACCAACGCCTTGGCGCGCCATCGGCATCGTGAGATAAGGATCAACCCAGCCGGGCCTGCAAACGCAGATAAGGGCCGCCGTCCGACACCTTGACCCATTCCTTATGACCCTTGCCACAGGTGCCCAGGCCAGTAATTTCGACTTTATTGCCGACCATGGTAATAGACCGCAGCAGGTCCGGGACGTAGCCGGTAACGATCACCGGGGAATAGACCCGGCCGGTCAACTGCCCCTGGCGGATTTCCTCCGCATACAACCCTTCCAGTTGAATCCCCCAGCCTTTGGGGTCCTCCATGCCGTTGGAGGGATGGTCGAGAAAATAGCCGAACTCGATATCGGCCAGCATCTCCGCAAAGGTGTGAGGGCCGGGACCGAAATAGGTGTTGGTCATGCGGGCATAAGCCTTGCGGGCAAACGATTCCCGCCGCCCATTGGCGCTACGCGGCAGCCCCAGCCGCGCCGCGGAATGGAGATCTGTGATCGGTCGGGTTAAAATGCCCTGCCTGATTATTTGAGTAGCAGAGGCCAATTGGCCCTCATGGTCAAAGAAAAAACTGCCGGCCTGACCCGGCAGCACCGGGGAATCAAAGAGATCAACCAGCGGGGAGGC
>JAQVHY010000105.1 GCA_028695935.1 Desulfobacca sp. | reverse complement strand
CAAATTGATCACATTTCAGCCCAGCTAGGACCTTCATCGGTAGATTTCCAGGCTATTTTACTTTCATTGAACTACGTTAAGCTCAACTCGTTCTCTTTGACAAATTGAATCGCTCAATTTAGGTAATAAAAAGCTCAAAAAAAGGCTATGCTGCGGGCCGGAATTACTACCGGTCGTGCAATGATGTTTGTGGCTTTTTGGGTATGAATATCTCTAAAACGTCAACGATAGTGAAGATGACATAAACCGTTTATCTGCCCTCTCGAAATATATATAGTCATATATCGAGATCTTTGCCCGGCTTAAAAATTTAGTCAGACTCAAAGGAGGTTTGTAAAGCTAAAGGAAAATGGAGCAAGAACTTAAAAAACAGATTTTATCTCGCCGGGCTTACATTGGCGTCATTGGCTTGGGCTACGTCGGCCTGCCGTTGGTGCTAAGTTTTACTAAAGTAGGATTTCGCGTTTTGGGGTTTGATGCCGATCCCCAAAAAATCAAATCCCTTAACGCTGGCCACTCCTATATTCGACATATTCCCAGCACGCAAATCGCGGCGATGAGGCTTCCAACTCAGGATGGTATACAGTTTGAAGCTACCAATGACATGGATCGTCTGGCCGAACCGGATGCCTTGCTCGTTTGCGTACCGACGCCACTTAACCGCTATCGGGAACCTGATCTGCAATATGTCGAACGAACCGCACATGATATTGCTCAGCGCCTGAGGCCCGGTCAGCTCATCGCTTTAGAGTCTACTACATATCCTGGTACTACCGAAGAGGTAATGTTGCCGAGATTGGCTAACAATGGCCTGAGAGTGGGAAAAGAATTTTTCTTGGTTTACTCTCCGGAACGTGAGGATCCAGGGAATGCCACCTATAACGTTTCGAACACTCCAAAGGTAGTAGGAGGTGTTACGGAAGCCTGTCGGCAATTGGGGGAAATCCTATATGGTCAGATCATCAGCCAGGTGATTCCAGTATCCTCGCCTAAAGCAGCAGAGATGACCAAACTTCTGGAAAACATCTACCGAGCGGTCAACATCGCCCTGGTCAATGAGCTGAAGATACTCTGTCAGCGCATGGATATTGACATCTACGAGGTGATAAATGCGGCCAAGTCCAAGCCTTTTGGTTTCCAAGCCTTTTATCCTGGCCCGGGGTTGGGTGGACATTGTATTCCTATAGATCCATTCTATTTAACCTGGAAGGCCAGAGAGTACGATTTCAGAACTCGCTTTATTGAGCTATCCGGGGAGATCAATTCCTATATGCCTTATTATGTGGTCGAACGCACAGTCCAAGCTCTTAATGCACGAGGCCGATCCATTAATGGGGCACGAATATTAGTTATTGGAATCGCTTATAAAAAAGACGTTGACGATATGCGGGAGTCTCCTAGTCTGAAATTGATTGAATTGTTAAAGCAACAAGGAGCGAGTGTCGATTACCATGATCCATATATTCCCGTAATGCCGCGCACTCGCCGCCATCAATTCGATATGCACTCCATACCGCTTACGCCCGATAATCTGAAGTCTTACGACGTGGTACTCATTGCCACCGATCACTCCTCGTTAGACTTTGAGAGCATTATTACCCACGCGTCACTCATAGTGGATACGCGTAACGTTATCTCAGGATCAAATTCTCATGGAAAGGTGATAAAGGCTTGACGAGCAGCAATAATCCTACCCCTCTTCCTAAAATTGCCGTAATCGGTGCCGGATATTGGGGTAAAAACCTGGTACGAAATTTTGCCAATCTGGGCGCGTTAGCCATGGTGTGCGATCCAAACCCAATCGCCTGTGCTAATGCCAACCAAGTTAGCTCAGGAATCCGAACGTGTACCGATTCTACCGAGGTTTTGAGTAATCCTCAAATAGAAGCGGTAGCTATTGCCAGTCCGGCAGTTTTTCATTATGCGATGGCCAAAGAGGCCCTGTTGGCTGGTAAAGATGTATATGTGGAGAAACCTTTAGCTTTGGAAGTGGCCCAAGGTCAGGAGTTAGTCAACCTATCGGCCCAGTCTGGTCGGATTCTGATGGTAGGGCATATACTTCAATATCACCCGGCCATCCAGAAGCTTAAAGAGCTGATAGATGCCGGAGAACTGGGAAAAATCCAATACGTTTACTCCAATCGCCTTAATATCGGCAAGGTCCGAAGCGAGGAAAATATTTTGTGGAGTTTTGCCCCGCATGATATCTCCGTCATACTCCTCCTGCTGAATGAGATGCCCATTGAGATTAGCTCTCACGGCGGCAACTACTTGCAATCTCAGATCGCTGATGTGACTTTAACCTCCCTCTCATTTGCTAGCGGGGTCAGAGGCCATATCTTTGTAAGCTGGCTTCATCCCTTTAAGGAACAAAAACTGGTAGTCGTGGGCGATAAAAAGATGGCAGTTTTCGACGATGTCTCCAAGGATCGGAAGCTGGTTCTCTATCCCCACCGAATCGATTGGATCGAACGACTGCCAGTGGCTCAGAAGGCGGACGGAGAGGCAGTACCACTTGATTTTGGCGAACCATTGAGGAACGAATGTGCTCACTTTCTAGAATGCATCCGCAGTCGTCAGAGGCCCCGGACCGACGGCGCAGAAGGTTTGCGCGTGCTCCAGGTTCTAGAAGCCTGTCAGCGCTCACTGGACCAACAAGGAACGCCAATTAAACTGGGGCACTTGGCCGTTCCGATCACCAAACCGCCTTTTTTTATTCACGAAACCGCAATCATAGATCAGCCCTGTGAGATTGGCCAGGGCTCCAAGATCTGGCATTTCTCCCATATCCTTAAAAACTGCCAGATCGGCGACAACTGCAATATTGGCCAGAACGTGGTTATCGGCCCGGAGGTCACCATTGGCCGGGGTTGTAAGATCCAGAATAATGTGTCGGTTTACAAAGGAGTGACCCTGGAAGATGACGTATTCTGCGGACCTTCCATGGTATTTACCAATGTTTTCAACCCCAGGGCTAACATCAGGCGAATGGATGAGGTACGTCCCACTTTGGTGAAAACCGGGGCGACCATCGGGGCTAATGCTACAATTGTGTGCGGGACTACCATCGGTCGTTATGCCTTTGTGGGAGCCGGTGCCGTAGTTACCCGCGATGTGCCCGACTACGCGTTAGTCGTGGGCAATCCAGCCAAGCAGATCGGCTGGATGTGCACCTGCGGTACCAAGCTCAACGATAGACTGGAATGTCAGGTCTGCAAGCAAACCTTTACCCAATGCGATGATGGCATAATGCTAAAAGGTGATAAGAGACGAGATTTAGGCTATGGGTTAGCGTTATAAAAGTCTCCAACAGATCTCTCTTAAGTTACCCTTGCCTTGCTGGCGAAGAAAGGGTTATAGAGAAGGATAACTGATATGAAAATTGAAGTTCGGTATGATCAGGGCCGAATAATCCTCCCCCCCAATGTCAGGCTGCGGGATGATGTCACCACTTTTACGCTGGAGATTCCGAACGGTGTCATTGCCGCCCCGATATATGAAACCGCCGATCCTGCCTTAAAACAGGCCCATGCTATGTTAGGATTGGATTATAGCTATGAATCCAGCGGCAAAACCGAGAAAGAGCTATTAACGGAAGCCTTAATAGAAAAATATGGAAGCTAATCAATGAATATAGTTCTGGATGTTAACGTCATTCTCGATCTGTTGCTAAAACGCGGACTTGATTACCATTCCAAAGTTGCCTTGTTTGACCAGCTTCGTGCCCAGGGGGCCACTTTTTGGTTTGCAGCCTGTGCGTTACCCAGCCTAGAGTATATTCATGCTCAGGAGGTAAAGCATCTCATACGATCGGGCCGAATTAATACCACTCTCTCCCCCGCGGCTTTTGCCCGCCAACAACTCGATGCCTTCCTCCCTAGTGTGGCAATTATTAGTACTCTGGGATGCCATTGGCAGGATATTCCGCCTGATCATCCGGACCGGGAAGATGCCCTGGTTAGTCTGGCCGCTGCCTCGATCCCCGGCCAGACCATCCTTTGGACCGGCGATCGCACTTTCCAAAGCGCCGCTCCTGATCTGCCCGTTTACGACCATCTCGGGTTAAAGCAGTATCTTGAAGAAACAGCCTCAAGGCCGCCGGCGATTCCTTTTGTGAATCTGGCGGCCCAGCAACTGCAGATTAGGGATAGAGTGGAACGCGGCATCATTACCGTCTTGAAACACGGTAGTTACATCATGGGGCCCGAAATTAAGGAATTGGAGACCAAGCTGGCATCTTATGCAGGAGTCAAACACGCTATTACCTGTTCCTCCGGCACCGATGCCCTGCTCATGCCCCTTATGGCTTATGGAGTCGGGCCAGGAGATGCCATCTTCACCACTCCCTTTACTTTTATCGCCACCGCCGAGGTAATCCAGCTCTTGGGAGCCACGCCGGTCTTTGTTGATATTGACCCCAAAACCTTCAATATTGATCCGAAGGCCTTGGCGGAAGCCGTCATCAGTCTGGGTAAAAACCCCAGGACAGAGCATCTAAAACCCCGGGGGGTCATACCCGTGGATCTCTTTGGCCAGCCCGCGGACTATGACCGCATCAATGCCGTAGCACAGAAACACGGTCTCTTTGTCCTGGAGGACGCGGCCCAATCTTTCGGGGCAACCTATAAAGGCAGGCAGACCGGCTCTTTGGCGGACGTAGCTGCCATCTCCTTTTTCCCGGCCAAACCTTTGGGGTGCTACGGCGACGGCGGTGCCGTCTTAACGGATAATGACGAACTGGCCGCGATTATGCGCTCTATCCGGGTCCACGGACAAGGGACACACAAATATGATAACGTGCGCCTTGGTCTCAACGGCCGTATGGATACCTTGCAAGCCGCTATTGTATTGGCCAAGCTAGGGGTCTTCGGTCAGGAAATCACCGCCCGCCAGGAAGTGGCCCGGCGCTATAGTCAAGCCCTCCAAAAGGTGGTGGAGGTTCCCTATGTCGCCCCGGAGTGTTCTTCAGCCTGGGCCCAGTATTCGGTCCTCAGCGACAGGCGGGAGGTCTTACAGGCCAAGCTCAAGGAGGCTGGCGTCCCCACAGCCATCTATTACCCTTTACCACTGCACCTTCAGGGGGCTTTTGCTCATATGGGCCATAAAGCTGGGGATTTTCCGGTAAGCGAAGCGGCTTCAAAACGCATCTTCAGCTTACCCATGCATCCTTATCTTAATTCAGCAACTCAGGAGAAAATCTGCTCGGCTTTCTAAGCAAAATATGGCAACGCCTCTTTCTTGCACTGTTTGGAAGTTTTTTAATAAATTCGTATGTTAAGTTACCGATACCTACAATTTGACCCTGGCCGCGTATAATCTGGTGCGATGCGCAACTTGCTGGCGGCTCCTTTACCCGAGTGGGTTGTAGCCCTTGGCCTGCCTCGTCAAAAGTATTTCTGAGCGGCACTGCGACATTTGTGCCAATGACAATTGACTGATGCCAATAATCATTAACAACTGATAAAGATACCTATGAAATGTCCTAATACCATCCCCTATAGGGGAAATATCTCCCGCGAAAAGCGCGAAATTCTCCTCAATCAGAAAAGCATGGTTTTGTGGCTTACCGGCTTGTCCGGATCGGGCAAGTCCACTATTGCCCACGCCGTGGAGGAACGTTTGCACGCCATGGGCCGGTTGACCTATGTGTTTGACGGTGATAATGTCCGTCAGGGCCTTTGCAGCGACTTAAGCTTTTCACCAGAAGGCCGGGCCGAGAATCTGCGCCGCATTTCCGAGATGGTCAAACTCTTTCTGGACGCTGGCCTTATCTGCCTGACAGCTTTTATTTCTCCTTTGCGTGATGACCGGGAACGCTGCCGGAAACTTATTGATTGCGGCCGTTTTTTTGAGATCTATGTCAAATGCCCCCTGGAGGTATGCGAAGAGCGCGACGTCAAGGGACTGTACAAACTGGCTAGACAGGGCAAGATCAAGAACTACACTGGCGTGTCTGCTCCTTATGAGGAACCGATAACCCCGGATTTTGTTCTGGAAACTGACAAGTTCTCCATTGAGGAGTGTGTGGAAAAAGTGGTGAGATTTATTCAAAACAAAAATAGCTTTCTTCTTAACTCAAGAACGACGGGTAAGGATTAGATATCCAGATATCACACGGCTTTTTTCCATTTACTGATCTCCAGGGCCATGGATGTTGAAATTGTTTCTACATCAGGACCATCGTAAAGTTGGTATCGAGGTGGAAGATGCTCCACGGTCTCCCTGGTCTATATCAGTTTTATGTTGAGCCTTGTCAGCAAAGTGGCATCGCCCACGACAATGACAACCTTAGCCGAGTCCGGGGGTTGAAGGTGGCTGGGCATCTGCCGAAAAGCTCATTCGTGGATGGCTTTTTAGCCGCACTATTTCAAAATCCACGGGAAGGCGGCAGTCTTCCCAGGCCATCTTGAGCACGATAAATTTGATTCCGAAGAACGAGGCATGGTGCTCACTCAGGCATCCTTTTGGAGCGGCCAGATTTCTTTGTAATGCTGAAAGAAAGTAATAATTCACCTGCATACACCAGTGAAATAGAAAAAGTTTTCGGGGCTGGGAAGGCACCTGGTTGTTTCTTAGCATGGCTCTGGTTGGGGGACTCAAGTGAGCCATTATTGCTTTACCACAGGGCTTCAATCTCACGGATGCGGTGTTCAACGCGCTGGGGGGTGATCGGGCTTTTCTGATGATGGTGTAAGCGACAAGCGCTAAGCCAAAAGTTCGGAAGTTAACTTTTTAAGCCTGTTGCTTTTTTTCCGGAAAGCTAAGTGGTGAATTATGAAACGCTCTTTTTTCCTAATTTGTGCGGACTTATTACTGCTCTTACTAGCCTTTGGGCTAACCCATATGCTCAGATACGGACATATAAACATTTCCGAGTCCAACTATCATCTGCTTAAATTTCAAATTCTTGCCTGGCTAGCCGTGTCCTTGGTGGCCCGAAAATACAGCCGCATTCCCAACCTATCCTTTATCACCGGAACAGGCCTTTTGCTCAAGACCGGGATCGCCATTCTGTTTTTTCTCTCCTTGGTCATAGTAGGCCTGCAAATGATGTATTTTCCGCGGACCATGGCCTATGGCGTGATCATTATTTTCCTGATTCTGGAGACAGCCGGCCTGGCTCTGTACCAATGGGTCAGAGGTCCGGTACCCCATCCGGGCAGGCTTCCGGTGAAATCTGTTGCGGTCAGTACCTCTTTCTCCCTGTTTTTCCTTGGCGGAGCGCTTTTGGTGACAGCCTTTTTTTTGATCAACTATTTCAAATGGGGCAGATTTTATCTTGCTTTCTCTTACGATGCCCTGATCATTCTTTTGGGGCTTTGGCTGCTGAGTTCTCTGATCACCCGCAAATTCAACCGGGATAATTTCGATGACTTTTTCAGTGCTCTGGGGCCGTCAATAAAAACAGCCCTGTTTATGGCCGCGGGGCTGGCCTTTTTAATTTATTTTCTGCGTCTAGAGTCAATATCTAGGTCCCAGGCTTTGGGGCCGATTCCTCTTTCCCTGGCCATGGAAAGTCTTGTCTTCGTGCTTTATGTAAACTACCGGCGGCATGGCCGGATAAACGGGGATCTTTATGACACGCAACAGGTACAGGCCTTGCTTAATTCCGAAGAGGACCGGACTCTTCTTAATCCGGCTCCGGATTGCCCGGTCAATAATCCGGCTGAAGACAAGCTAAGGCAGGCTCTGTATGTTTTTGACCCCAGGATTTTCGAATTTATCAACGCCCATGTGGATCTTAAAAAGGTGGACCGGTGCGACTGCTCTCTTTTTAGCACGGATAACATGCTCAACCTGAATATCCTGGAGCCAGGCCAGGCTGGTCTGATAGTCAACCTGCACAAACTAAACGACATACGCTGGTTCAACCGCTATTTTCTCCTATGTCATGAAAAATTAAGGCCGGGCGGTTGTCTGGTGGGCAAGGCTCACACTATATCCACTCACCGCGACTATTTTCGGGCCAAATATCAGGGATTTTCGGGCGCGATATTTTATGGCCTGAGCTTTATCTGGGGCCGGGTCTTTCCCAAACTGCCCTGGTTGCAAAAATTCTATTTTGCTGTGACCAAAGGCAAAGATAGGATGGTCTCCCGAGCCGAGATACTAGGGCGGCTTTGTTTTTGCGGTTTTGAAATCGTGGCCGAAGAGGAGATCGGGCAAAGGTTATTTTTTATAGCCCGGAAGATCAAAAGACCCAGCATGAACCAGAACCCCACCTACGGCCCTCTAATCCGGCTTAAACGTATAGGTCTGGGAGGAAAACCTATTACAGTCTATAAGTTCCGGACCATGCATCCTTTTTCCGAGTATCTCCAGAAATATGTTTATGAAAATTGCAAACTGGAAAAGGGCGGCAAGTTCAAGGATGATTTCCGGATCACAGGCTGGGGAAAGTTTATGCGCCGGGCCTGGCTGGATGAGTTGCCCATGCTCTACAATTGGCTGCGCGGTGATCTGGGTTTGGTGGGAGTACGGCCCTTAAGCCGCCAGTACCTTGAGCTTTACACCCCAGAACACAGAGAATTGCACTCAAAGGTTAAACCGGGACTGTTGCCGCCCTTTTACGCGGACCTCCCTGTCACCCTGGAGGAGATCATGGATTCGGAACGCAGATACATCGAGGCCTATTTACAAAAGCCGGTCCGGACCCAGGCCCGGTATTTTCTTAAATGCCTTTATAATATCGTGGTCAAGAGAAAGAGGAGCGCATGAAGGTAGTTTTACTGAGCAATCAGGCACTTTTTAGGCAGTACACAAATTTAATTTCTGAAAAATCACCGACAGATATGTTTTTTTCAGCCACTGCCAAAGTTTTACCGTTATGTTGCATTTGAGTGTTTATTTCGCTACCCAACCAGTATTGCCAGACCCAGATTCTTTGATATATAAAGTTGTGCCTACCCCCCCATCCCGCCGTAGTGCCATACAACCCACTGGAGCTCTTACAGCACCCTCTGGAGTACCTGTTACTCTAATTAATAAAGGCAAGTCAGGCGTACCGGCTAGATACTCTATATATCCAGCTGGAAGATTGGTGCTTGGCGCAGCGACCCCTGAGGCATCGTTAGGCCCTAGAAAAATGTGGGCTGGTCCGGTGGTATGACAATCAGCAAAGGTCGAGCCGCCAACCATCCGTACTCCAGAGACTGTAAGCCGATCCAGACTCTTCCCCATCGAAACCAAATTCCAGATAGTTGCAGCCCCTTCATAGAATCCGCCCTGAATTACCAACTCTCCTAAATTTCCCGCATAATGCCGGCAGTGGGCTGTACCGCTAGAAGTTACAGACCAAACATTATTTAATACTACCCTATCTAAGGCATATTTAGCACATATTAATTCGCCAGAGCCATAGTAACTTACATTATCTAAGATAACTTTATGCAGCCCAGTTGCATCTGCATCAATTCGGAGGAAACAGACGCCATCTTTTACTTCGGCATTCTTTATCCGCAAAACCTCTGGGACTTTTGTTGTATCCCCTGTATTTATATCAAGGAAACGGCCACCAGTAATGTTGATATTCTCCCATACCCAATCAGTAATGATTACCTTTTCTATTGCCTTCGGCTGAACACCACAGATACGACAGAAATAACCCGTATTATTCTGCTTTCCATTGACATTCCGCACTACGAGTTTCTTTATCCCCATGCGCTTAGCATTAAGCTGAAGTCCCATATTACCTTGGTAACTCAAACCATCAATTTCTAAGAGTTCCAAATCCGAACTCCAGGGTCGGGCTTTAATAGCAACACTATTCCCAATATACACACAATCTTTATAGTAGTTATACTGTGCACCAAAATAGAAGCCGGAAGCGTCTCTTGGTGTGCCTTCTTTATCGGTAACTAGGCCACCTATGGCAATACAGTTGTTCCAATACACTGAACCTGTGCCTCCGTGCGAGTCGAAGGTTACAGCACCGGATCGAGCCACACATTGTCCGATTACGTTATTAACTTGAATATTCCAAGGAATACCATATTCCGAGACTCCCCCCATGGCCACGGCATGACGCGCGCCGCTTGCTATACCGGAAAGTCTGGCATTTGTCGTAGCGTCATAAACACCTATAGCATGACTATTTCTGGTATCTATATAATTGAGATTTTCTGCCAGGACATCGACAGTGGGAGCATAGGAACTATATGTCGCAACGCCTCGCCGAGTACAATGAACCTTAAATTTGGCATCACTATTGAGCGTATAAAATTGAGCAAAACCATCTGTTTCGGCCGAATCATCCTCTGGATAATTATAAATGCCCAATCTCCCCTGAGTGCGGAAAGTGACTGGCGCAACGAGAGCAGCTTTGGCCCTGTCAGCCGTTAAATAACTGTCGTTTAATGAACCACTGAGCCGAATATCATCTCCGGCTACCATTAAAACTAATTGCAATTCACCAGCTTTGGCTACTTCTGTTTCGCCGGCGATATATTCTTTGTCGCTGGCAATAAAAATTAAATCCCCCTCACCAACTACAGCAGCAAGCGCCGGACAGGTGATAACATTCTGCTTGGCATCGGCATCCGCAGTTAGAGAATGCCAATCTCCTCGGCTGCCAAGCACCTGCACAACCCAATCCCAACCTGAAGGAGGAGTAGGAGATGGAGGATTATGAAAAGCAGCGTCATTGGTGATAAAGGTTACATCTTTCTCAATCACCAAACGCGTCTTCAGAGTATATTGGCCATTACCCAAATCTACCACTGAATGTGCCTTCACTGCAGCATCAATAGCTGCATGATCACAAGTGCCGTCCATAGTGACAGGGTTCCAGTCTGCTACTGCTCCCCACCATTCGGGATAAACTTTTCTAACCGCATGATCATTAAACACTACCCAGTCATGGCTATCCGTATTGTCATCAAAATGTTTAGATAGGTCACCGCTGAATGGGCCATTGATGGTTAGATGGTCGCCGCCATTGCGGCTGAACACAGCGCCCCTGTTCATTACCAGGGTAAGATTAGTAGGAGTAGTGGTATCAGCATTGATTGGAATAGTCGTGCCCGAAGGGATAACTAGGGTGGTTTCAGTCGAGCCAATATTAGTTAGGGCAGTAGCAAAATTCTCATAACCCTGGGCACCGAGGATTTTAATAGCCTTTATGTGCTTGTCAGCCCGGACCAAGGCGGCATCCCAATTATTATAGGAGGTCTCGCGATATTCGTCTACATCGGGGCAATAGAAAAACTTGTTATCTGTCCAGATCCCAACAACTATGCAAAAACTGACTCCCAGGATTAAAGAAACAATTACAATTAAGTGTAAATTCTTGCTCATTTTATAACCTTGGCGGCGAGAGGCTGGGGCAATTCGGCTACTCCAAGGACCATCGGCCAGATCAACGGCAGATGATCGTGGGGGCAGTCTTGAAAGGAGACGACTGGCCGGTATGTTGCGAATTGTGGCCCGGCAACTTCCCTAATGCCAAGTCCCTGTTGCTGGTAGTGGATCGCCTCCGACAACGTTTCGACATCCGGAAGGTCTGTTGGGTAGCGGATCGGGGCATACCACTACAACGTCATTTAAATTGTTGATTGGTTAATTTTTTCTTATGAGAGATATAAGCCCGGTGATTTTTTCTCTGAATATCCGCCACCAGGCTGATGAGATCGTCAATTGTATAAGTTCT
>JAQVHY010000104.1 GCA_028695935.1 Desulfobacca sp. | reverse complement strand
CCTGCCGACTACGCCAAATGCAGACATTCCCAGTATTAGTAGAGGCAATTAGTTGTTATTTTAAAGGAAAAGCTCCAGATATCGCTTGGATTTCTCAAACATAAGTTTATACCCCGTGATCGATTACATCAGATCCGCATTATCAGCGCTCGGGAAGTTACCCGATTGGAACGGAAAGCTTATGAAGAGGAAATCAACCGCAGAAAAAAGTGACGAACTTCGCCCAGAATACGACCTTGGAGAATTGCTCAAAAGCGGTGTCCAAGGCAAATATGCTGAGCGGTATCGGGAAGGCACAAATATTGTCTTATTAGATGGTGATGTGGCCGCAGCCTTTCCAAACGACAAGGCCGTCAACCAAGCCCTCCGTCTGGTGATCAAATTAACCAAGGTACCCAGATCCGAGAAAAAAAGAACCTCTAAGCAGTCCGCCACCTAGCCCAACGAAGTGGTCTCCCTTATGATAATCCAGGCATGCCGGTTTGAATATTTAAATCTTGGCTTGGATATCTCCTTCTTCCAAGATAACTTCCTGGCTTGGTAAGTGGTCTGATAACGTCCCGTTTAGCACCATTGTGCGTCCAAAGTGCAACACGGCCACGAGGTGGGAGCCATTGTGTCTAAGCCCAATTAGGAATGTAATTTAATTTGGCTTCCGGATTGGTCTCCAATAGGACACTTTTAATATTCAAGCACGTTTTTTAACCGCCTCGCTAATGGTTCTCTAAGATTTATTGTTCGACCACGTTCGTATTCTATTGTGTTCCAATTTTTAACATCAAATGGCAAATCCTTTAAAGCTGTTGAACAAATATGAACAGTAGGTTTTTTAAGACCATGTGCATAACCAGCCTCATAAAGGACATTAGGCTTTGACTCTGAAAGATCCACAATAACAGCAACACTATCGTTAATCAATTGTTTGATTTTGTAAACAATGTCGCCCGTAAACTCAACCTTATCTACTCGATTACAAGTAGCACCCATTTTTTCTGCTGCATAAGCCATAGCAACAAAATAAGTATCGTCATATTCACGAGAAAATGGCATTGCTGCGAAAACAATTTTTTCTTTTGAAGGTGCAGCTAAGGTTTTTTCTTTTGCTGTTACACCACCTCTGCCAAGGTATTTATGCAGGGCCGGAATGAGACCCTCCATATTTACAACACCCTTTTTAGTATAATTCTTTTTTAATTCCTCAAGTACTAAAAAAGCTTGGTCTGCTCCGGTTGCCTTTTTATAAGCCTCAGCCTGGTTCCATGCCCTTGCAGTATTGCCGCCATGTGCAGGCCAACTCTTGGCTTCTATGATTACAGATTCTCCCTCCGGCCCGTAAACAATAAAATCAGGACTTAATCCGCCAACGGCTGGCTCCCGAGCAAATACGAAACCAGCATTTTTAAGAAGTGTAGAAATTTCATCTAACAAAGTCTTCTCATTCATTTGAAATTACCCGTAATTTCTCTTTGATGACAATTTTATGGGTAAACCCAAAGCGCATCCCGCCTTTCAGTTTAACTACAGTTTTACACTTAAACTAAAAACAGAGTAGGCTAGCCAGGTTAAAAAGTCAACGATATAAATAATTAACTTCAAAAAGTCCCTAGCGCTTTGGGCGGGAAAGCGCAGCGCCTCCCGCCTTATTATTCCGATAATTGATCCCCGGCCCGCAGGCGCTGGCTAAGCAGATGGGCTTCCCGTAACGGCAAGGGCAGGCGGTATTTGCCCAGGCATTGGAGCACAACCTGCAAGCTTTCCGCCATCGTGATCAGATTCCCCGGCGATAGGTAAAGAGGTTTACAGTTGCGCCGCGACCGCAGGACCAGGCCGATGGTCTTTCCCTGCCACTCTAAAGGGCTGACGCTGCCTTTCTCAATTCCCGGTTCCGCGGCCATGCCGATCAGGCGGCTCTTGGCGCAGCCGATGGTGGGCATGTCCAACAACACCCCCAAATGGGCCGCTAAGCCCAAGCCCCGGGGATGGGCAATGCCCTGGCCATCGACCAAAATAACCTCCGGGCGGTGTCGGACTTTCTCCAGCGCGGCCATCAGGATGGGTATTTCCCGGAAGGACAGCAGGCCGGGGATATAGGGAAATTGTTGCACGCCGGTGGCCCCCACTTCCTCGACCACGGCTAACTCCGGCAGCGACATCACCACCACCGCCCCGTACAGCGCCGATCCAACTTTGTTATAGGCCACATCGACCCCGGCCACCAGCCGCGGCGGGGCCGCCAGCGGGATCAGTCTCACCTTATCCTGGCAGGCCTGTTGACAGGCCACCGCCTCTTGATAATTAGTGGGCCAAGTGTAGGACAACATCTCGGACCTGATTATCCCTGGACCAGTTCGGCACTATAGATGAAGGCCCCGTCCCGGCGCTGCAGGCTGCCGTGGTTATTTTCCAAAATCCAGCCGCTCTGTTTCTTGCCGCCAAAGGGCAGCCGCAACGGTGTAAAAGTAAAGTCAGGATTCTCGTAAACCATCCCAAAGGTCTGTTTTAGCTCCTCCCTAGCCTCCGCGGTGGGCATGCCAAAAATCGACACCGCAAAGGGATATTGGGTCTGTTGTACCCGGGCTAAGGCTTCGGCGTCATCCGGAACCCGGATGAGGGCCAGAAACGGGCCAAACATTACCAGGTCCGGCACCTCCGGCACTTCCACCAATAAGGGCCAGATCCATTCGCCTTCCAGACGCGGCGGCACCAGATACCGGGGATCGGCAATGACCTCAAGGCTCTGGGCCAGCAACCGGCGGGTCCGTTCCACTTTGATGGGGCCAATCCAGACCTCAGGATCCTGCGGCTCCCCCACCTTCATGGCGGCCAATTGATTCAGGATGGCCGATTTTACCTGGTCGTAAATCTCGGTATGAATGTAGGCTTTTTTTATGGTGGTACAATACTGGCCGCCGTTGATAAAGGCCCGCCGGACCAGATAGCGGGTCGCCAGGGCGATCGGGGCATCGGCCAACAGCACTGCGGCCGGCATGCCACTGGGTCCGGCAAAAAACAGCTTGTCAAAATTCGCCGCGGCCTGTTCATAGATGGCCCCCACTTCGGGCCCCCCAGAGATAAACAACACCCGGATCTCAGAATCGGCAATGCACTGGCGGCCAAACTGGGGATTATGCTGGCCGATTACCGGTTCCAAGACCGAGAACGGCCGCACCACTTCGGCCACCATCTGCGCGGTCCGGGGCGTCTGGGATGAAAAGCTGAACCGGAACTGATTACCGCCCAGAATTGCCGCCCCGCCGACCCGGGCCAGCATGACTAACGGGGCGTCATAAGGAAAAATCGCCGCCACCGTGCCATAGGGGGCTTTTTCGGCGACATAGGGAATCTCTACCGACATGCTGCGCAAATGCTCAATGGCCATGTCCAGTTCAATATTGCCGATCTGATAGGGGGCGCCGATGTCCTCGGCTTCCGCGGCCACCAGATCATCCCGCCGCTCGGCCAATCTTTCTGCGAGCTGGTCTAAAATTTCTATCCGGGCTTGAATTTCCATCATTAGTTATTTGACCTCAATTATCAGTGTCTTACCTACCGGTTTCGCCCTAATTGATGTTAATTTTGTTACATTATAACCGATTTTTGTGTGGTTAACCTCCCCCAAGTCGGATTTCACTTCGCCCGGCTGGGGCTAGCGTTCTACCTTGACGACCAGGTAATGTAGGATTACACTGTGAACCAAATTTTCAGCAACGCAAAATTTATGGCTGCCGAAACCGATGTATTAAGATGGCTTAGATGGTCCGACCTGCCCCCGTTATTATCCGGGGTAATCGCCCTGTGGCTCGGCACGCTGTTGGCCCCGGTGCAGGGCTATCCCTGGCGATTGGCGGTGGCGGAGTTTGCCACCCTGGCGCTAATCGCCCTGATGTTGGGGTTTTTTTGGATCAGGGAGCTATACGGGACGGAAGCCCAGAGCCGACCCGTGGCCTTAGCCATTTCCGGCTTCCCCGAGGATGTGCCCGGGTGCCTGACCGGCCTGGTATCCCGAGCTACGCTTACCAAACTGTCATACAGTGCCGCAGTAGTGGCGGCGCTCTGCGGCTTGGTCCTGCAATTTTATTTCCAGACTGGCGGCTGGACTATGGCCCTGATGGTGGTTGCCCTGCTCGCCGGTTATGCGGCCGCGGCCCCGCCGGTAAGATGGGGGTCTCGGCCAGGCAGCGGGCTGTTGGCCGGATGCGCTCTGGGCTTATTGCCTTTGGTGGCCGGTTTTTACCTCCAGAGCGGGTATTGGGCCAGTGAACTCTTTCTGTTTGCCCTGCCGCTAATGGCCTCTGGCGCCTGTGTTTATCTGAGTCATGAATTTCGGGATTATGCCACCGACTTGCAAGCCGGCAATCGGACTCTAGTTGTCCGATTAGGCCTGGTCGGCGGTGCTTTGGCCTATACCCTGGCCAATATCCTGGCGATTATCGGAATGGTCCTAGTTATTCTTTTCCCTGCCACTCCCCTACCTTATCACCAAGGCTTGTGGCTCATCATCCTCTTGGCAGTGATCAATCAGGAGATGGTCAAGCGCCGCAAGTACAGGGAGCCGCGGGGGCAGACCAGGCTGTGGAGGCTGACCGGACTGGTCAATATCGTTATGGGAATCTGGTTTTTGGTCATGGCGGCAGCGCGACTCTGAAGCGCGGCTTGGCCGGGCGAGAACCGTGTCGGAGAGCAGGGCTGAGCGAGCCTTAAACTTGTTGCATCATCTCCTAGTTAATGGCATAATTGATTATATGCAGGCCAAACTACCACGAAAAACTGGACGCCTCCACTGGGCGTTTAAGGCCTTGACGCTGGCCCTTATTCTGACTTTAGTGCCGGGCTGTCAACTGGCGCCGTCCCAGATTTATATACCGTTGGCCTATGGACTGACCGGCTTATGCATTGCGCTATTGATCTACCCCTCGGTAAGTGCAGCCATCATTGGCCTGGCCGCCGGCATGGTACTGGGCGCCGCCGTATATAATAATTCCCTTAAAAGCAAAATAGTGGAACGCTACGAGCATCCGTCCTCGCCCTCCCCCTCGACCCCATGAATTTTGCGCGGTATGGAAAAAATTGCCAACTGAAAGTCCCATCCAAAACCAGGCCATGAAGCGGCTGCCACTTCCTCAATCTACCCCGGAGCTGGATCCCCTTCAGCAGGAGCTTCTGGGTGCCTTGAGGCAGTCGGAAGATTACCTGTCGGGAGAAACTTTGGCTAGCCGTTTAGGTTTGAGCCGCACCGCGGTCTGGAAACGCCTACAGCGCCTGAAGGCGGTGGGTTATCCGATTATCGGTAGCCCGCGGCGCGGTTATCGTCTGCCACCGCATCAGGATTTACTCCTGCCCGCCGAGATTGCTCAGGATCTCAATACCCAATTTATCCGCGGCCCCTTTTATCACTTTCCCAGCTTAGGTTCGACTAACGACCTGGCCAAACAACTGGCCCGGCAAGGCTCTCCCCAAGGAACCGTAATTATCGCCGAAACCCAAACCGCGGGGCGGGGGCGATTGGGTCGGACCTGGGAGTCACCGCGGGGGAGCGGGATTTATGTCTCCGTGATCCTGCGTCCGGCCCTTCCCCCAGTGGAAATGCCCAAGCTGACCCTGACCGCGGCAGTGGCTGTGGTCGAAGCCCTGGAACGGGCCACCGACCTCAAGGTAGGAATCAAATGGCCTAATGATATCCTCTGGCAGGGAAAAAAATTGGGCGGCATCTTAACGGAAATGGAAACTGAGAGCGATCAGATGGGCCATCTGGTGCTGGGGCTGGGCCTTAACGTTAATACCCCTGATTTCCCGCCGCCCCTAAACGCCATCGCGGCTTCGCTGGCCCAAGCCGGCGGACAGGTCTATTCCCGCCTGACCATCCTGCGCGGCTGGTTAGAAGCTCTAGACCAACTCTATGCCGATTTTCAGGCCCTGGAATTTACTACCATTCTGGCCCGCTGGCGCCAGACCGCGGTAAGTTTGGGGAACACCGTGACGGTACATCAGGGTAGCCAAACCATTACCGGCTTGGCCCTGGATATCAATGCCGATGGGGCCTTACTGATTCGGACTGCCAGTGGCGAGGTCAAACCAGTGCTCTGTGGGGAGATTGATTTAGGCCCCCCGAGGTAGGAGCGCAGGAGGCCTTTCGGGTCAGGTTTATGAAGCTATTCGGCCTTTTTCTTGAGAGCCTCGATCTCAGCCTTTAGACTTTCTACCTCAGCCTTATATTTCTCCACTTCGGCCTCAGTGGCTTTGGGAGCTTCGAAGCTCGGGGTTTCAGACTTTTTAAAGAGTTTATCTTTAGCCTCTTCAAAACCCAGGTAAACCGCCAGGGCCCCACCCAATAAGAGCAGCAAAGGAATGCCGCCCTTTAACAGGGTTAAGAAATCTCCGAACCACAGGGTCAAACCAATAATCCCCAGAACCAAGGCCCCTAAACCGCCAGCCAATGCTGTCATACAGTTACCTCCTTAACTGATAATCAATTTGCCAATTTTTTTTTCCTGCACCAGCCAATACTTAATTTCCAAATCCTTTTCCATAAGGCTTGATCTACAATTTATCATGGAATGGATAACACATATAAGAAAAATAAGCAAGTAAATGCTGTGCATTTTTTCACCTTAAGAATCACCATATTAGTTAGAAAACGATAATGAATATAGTCAGTTATATAAATAGCGGTGCCTTGACAAACCCCTGGTAGGTTTTTATAATTTAATTGAATCCTATTTGAAGCTCACCTAAACTCTTCCGGCAACCGAGCTACTCAAAGGTGGAGGCATTACTGCAGTAATATGGCCGATCAGGATTATTACCAGATTTTGGGCGTCAGCAAAGATGCCAGCCCCGAACACATCAAGAAGGCTTACCGGCGTCTGGCCCTCAAATATCATCCCGATAAGAACAAAGGCGATAAGCATGCCGAGGAGATGTTTAAAAAGATCAGTGAGGCCTATGCGGTTCTCAGTAATCCTGAGAAACGTAAGGAATACGATGCCTTCGGTTCCCATGCCTTCAAGGCCAAGTTCTCTCAAGAAGACATTTTCCGCGGTTTTGATTTTAGCGACGTATTCCGGGATTTTGGCATTTCGGATGATATCCTGGGGCGACTCTTCGGAAGCCGGGGGCGGGGCCGAACTTATGGCCCTTTTGCCAAAAAGGGCAAGGGCCGATTTTTCGATTTTACCGAGACCGGCGGTTTTGAAAACCAGACCCAGCTGGTGCGCGGCCAGGATTTGCAGGTCGAATTACCCTTAACCCTCCATGAAATCGCCTTTGGTACGGAAAAATTGGTCCAGTTTAGCCGCGATGGTCACCTGGAAAAGGTCTCGGTCAAAGTCCCGGCGGGGATCAATCCCGGTAAAAGGCTGCGACTGGCCGGGAAGGGCGGCATCAATCCAGGAGGCGGTCCTCCGGGTGATTTATATATCAAAATCAAGGAGATCGAGCACCCGGTGTTCAAACGCGAGGGCTACGATCTTTATATCGATAAACATATTAAATTTACTGATGCGGTAATCGGCACCAAGGTCACCGTTCCTACCCTGGACGGCAAGACCATGAGTCTGAAAATCCCGCCCGGAACCCAGAGTCAGACCAAGATGCGTCTCAAGGGCTACGGTATTCCCCAAGCCAACGGTAAGTCGCGGGGAGATGAATACGTGCGCATCATCATTGATATCCCCGCCAGCCTCACCAAAAAACAGAAAACCTTGATCGAAGAACTGGCCAAGGAAGGATTGTAACCAGATATTCACTCCCCAGGAAGAGGTCAGCAGGGCAATCCGGCGGGTTCACTTGACCTTAGAAAATTTTGATCAGGAACTGCTTCAGGAAGCCGGGCGCGATTTTCGCTACCTTCTGAGCCGGGGCTATCCGCGTCAGGCCGCCCTGACGCTAGTGGGCAACCGTTACCAACAGAACCATGCCGCCCGGCAATTGTTACACCGCGGCGTGTTTGACCCGGCTACCGCGGCGCGGCGGCAGGCCAAATTGGTTACCCTGGCGGCCCTGAAGGCAGGACCTCTAAGTCTGGACGGCCATAACGTCCTGATTACCCTGGAGTGCGGCCTCCAGGGGCTGCCCCTGGTCGCGGCCGATGACGGTTTTATCCGTGATATCGGCGAAGTTTCCCGTCGCTACCAGCCGTCGCCACTCAGTGACGCGGCCCTGAGTCGGCTGGCCCAATATCTCCAGAAGCATCACCTAGGGCCGCTCAGGGTGTGGTATGATGCCCCGCTCAGCCGCAGCGGCGAATTAGCCGCCCGGACCCGACAAATCTTCCAGGCCCACGGGCTGGTGGTCGAAGCCCGGGCCGTGGCCGTACCCGAGAAATGTCTGATGGCTGAAGCGATCCCGGTTAGCACCAGCGATACGGCCGTCATCGACCAGCTACCCGTAGTAGTGGATGTAGCCGGAGAAATCCTGCGCGGTTATCCACCGGCCCAGATAATTAGTTTCGTTCCCCAGTACAACTTGGGGACGAGCCAGAACGAGTTTAAAGTTTAAAAAGGGTGCCCCTATGAAAAATCCCATTAAATTCTTATCCTTGTTTCCCTTGATAATCTTGCTGATCAGCGGCTTTACCGTGCACGGCGTCACCCTCGGTAAAAGTACCTTTAGTGAGGTGACTCAAAAGTATGCGGGCGGCCAAGAGATCCCGACCACTCCCCAGCCCGACCCCTGGGTTGAAGCCCTGGGAGTCAAAAAGATCTATACTTCGGCCGATCAGCGCTTGCAATTCTGGTTCAATGCGGCCCAAGTGCTGGTGGGGGTGGTAGAGACCCCGAAAACCGAGCTTACCAAATCTGATATCCTCGCTCAATATCCAGGAATTAAGTTCGAAGCCGATATCAGTGGCAGCCTTTGTCTTAATGCCGAAGTTAGCCTGGCCCCGGGCATATTTAAATGCATCAAGCTTGCTCCGGATGGGGACCGCGTCCTGGCGATTACCATCAGTCGGTTGCCCTCCCAACCCTAGCCCGGCCAGTGAGTTGAGTGCGGCCTACGCCGATTTCTGAGGTTAGCGCGGGACTAAATTTAAAAAATGACTTGACAGTCAAAAAGTAAATGATAAATTTAATAAATTCAGTGAATATGCCACATATAACCCCGACAGTTACAGTAGCCTGATGAGCTCAGGAACCAAGTGGGAGAATAGCAACGGGGTCCTTAACGGCTTGATTTAACAGGGGAGGAGGCGAAAATGAATGCCGGGCGTAAGGGTGAAAGCAAATGAGCCCTTTGAACTCGCCTTAAAGCGCTTTAAAAAGCAGTGTGAGAAAGCTGGGATACTCTCGGATATCCGCAAACGAGAGCACTACGAAAAACCTAGCGTCAAGAGGAAGAAAAAAGCATTGGCGGCCAAAAAACGGGCTCTAAAACGCATGCGGAAATTTGGAGCCAGAGGCTAGGTAATGTCCCTCTATCAAGAGATTGACACGGCTTTCAAAGCCGCTTTAAAGGGTAAAGAGCAACTTAAGCTTGCGGTACTAAGGATGGTCCGCGCAGCTTTGAAAAATCGCGAAGTAGAAGAAAGACGCAAACTTACTGAGGCGGAAATTGTCGCGGTAATTTCGTCTCAAATAAAACAACGCCGAGAGGCCAACGCAGAATATACCAAAGCTGGCCGATTAGATCTGGCTCAACAAGAACAGGAGGAATTGCGATTCCTCCTTTCTTTTTTGCCACCCCAGTTGTCGGAAGCCGATCTTAAGGCGGAAATCGCCGCAGTTATTAAAGAGGTGGGAGCCAAAGGGCCCCATGATCTCGGTAAGGTAATGAAGGTCATCATGAGCAAACTGGCGGGCCGGGCCGATGGAAAGGTAATCAATGAGCTAGTAAAGCAACAGTTGACGGCACTAACTCAAGTTTAATAACTTTTTTTACTAATTACCTTAACGGACTCAATTCGGAGATGGCGGAGCAAACCTTGCGGGCTCTGGAGTTTCCAGAGCTGATAAAAGTCTTACAGGGTTACGCCAGTTCGGCTCTAGGACGAACCCGCCTGGCCCAGATTCGTCCGCTCTCCGACCCGGCCCAGATTGCCGCCTTGCTTCAGGAAGTTACAGAGTTGGGCGAACTGACTGTGGTCGAAGGTCCCTGCCCGCTGGAACCATTCCCTGATTTAGCCACCCTGCGGCGTCGGGTCCAGGTTCCCGGCAGTCTCCTGGAACCCAGCGATTTTAACCAGATCCTGAGGGTCTTACGGCTGGTCAGCCGGGTCCGGCAATATTTTGCGGCTGTTGCTGGCCGGTATCCCCTGATTGCCCGCCGGGCCTTGCAACTTCAAGAACTGACCCCTCTCCGCCAGGCCATCCAGAAAGCCATCAGCCCCCACAGTCTCATTTTAGACCAGGCCAGTCCGGAACTGCAGCAATTGCGCGAGGAAATGGCCTGCACCCGGCAGCAGCTAACCCGTCAGATACAGAATCTCTTCTCCCAGCCTGAATTTAGAGATGTCCTGCAAGATCGCTTGGTGGCCCAACGTCACGGTCGTTATGTGATTCTGCTCAAAGCCGAGTGCAAGGGCCGGGTGCCAGGGATAATTCATGATCAATCGCAGAGCAAGGCCACCCTGTTTGTGGAACCGTTTGAGGTTATCAACCTCAATAATAGCCTCAACCTGCTGGTCAATGAGGAAAAGCGCGAGCAAGAACGCATCTTACGGCAATTGACCGACCTGGTCCGGGCTTATCAGGAGGCCATCCAGGACAATCTGGCCATCCTGGCCGAATTAGATGCCACCAACGCCAAGGCCCTTTATGCCCAAGATTACCGGGCCCGGGCCCCGATTCTGACCCGCGGCGGGCGCGCCAGTCTCAGGACGGCCCGACACCCACTGCTCTTAGCCCGGGAGCAGGGCCGCGGCGGTTTTGAGACCGTAGTCCCGGTCGATCTGGAGCTTTCACCCGCCCGCCGCTTCTTAGTGATCTCCGGAGCCAATACCGGCGGCAAAACCGTTACCCTGAAAACCCTGGGATTATTAACCCTGATGGTCCAATGCGGTATCCCCATTCCGGTCGCTGAAGGCAGTGAGATCTGCATCTTTGACCATATCTTTGCCGACATCGGCGACACCCAGGACCTGGCCAGCGATCTCAGCACCTTTTCCGCTCACATCAAACGCGCCGCGGCCATTCTCTCCCAGATCGAAGGCCGTTGTCTGGTGCTTTTGGATGAGCTAGGCACTGCGACCGATCCTGCCGAGGGCGGGGCCTTGGCCCTGGCCTTGCTCAATGCCCTGGCCCGGGCCGGGGCTTATGGCGCGGTGACCACCCATTTTCATCTGCTCAAGGCCTTGGCCCATGAGCATCCCAACCTGGTAAACGCCGCGGTGCTCTTTGACGACCAGACCCAGCGGCCGCTTTACCGTCTGGCCTACGGGGTGGCAGGCCCCAGTAACGCCCTAAAAATTGCCGGCGAGCTAGGTCTGGCCCCCGAAATCATTGCCGAGGCCCAACAATATTTAGGTCAGGAAGGCGTCCAGGCCTTGCAGCTCCTGACCCAACTGGAGGCCTCCCAACAAACCCTGGCCCGACAACAACAAGAGCTGATGCAAAAAGAACAGGACTTGAGCGCGCAATTGGCCGACCTGGAAAGTCAACGACAGGCCGTGGCGGAGGAGCGTCGGCAACTGCAAGAAGAAAACCGACAGGCCGTGGCCAGAT
>JAQVHY010000198.1 GCA_028695935.1 Desulfobacca sp. | reverse complement strand
ATCTACCTCAGCCAACATATCGGCGATTTAGAGACCGTTTCCGCCGAGGAACGGTTCCAAGAGGTATGGTCCGACCTGCTCCAGCTTACGACCGGCAACCGGAGGCCGTGACCGGCGATCGGCATCCGGAGTACTTTTCCACCCAGGCGGCCAAGCGGCTGAATTTGCCGCTGATTCGGGTGCAGCACCATTATGCCCATATCCTGGCCGCCATGGCCGAACATGGACTGGCCGCGCCGCTGTTGGGCGTGGCCTGGGATGGCTCCGGCTATGGTTTGGATGGCACGATCTGGGGCGGAGAATTTTTGGAAATTACGGCTGATTCCTTTTGGCGGTTCGCCAGCTTACGGACTTTCCCCTTACCGGGGGGCGAGGCCGCGATTAAAGAACCCCGCCGCGCCGCCCTGGGGGTGCTACACCAAATTTTTGGCCCGGAGGGGCTGGAAATGACTGACCTGGCCCCAGTACAAAGCTTTTCCGCCCCGGACCGCCGGATCCTGGCCACGATGATGGACAAAGGTCTTAACTGTCCGCTGACCTCCAGTATGGGGCGGCTTTTCGATGCGGTGGCGGCCTTGGTGGATTTGCGACAACAGGCCAGTTTTGAGGGCCAGGCGGCCATGGAACTGGAATTTGCCGCTTATCAAGTGGAACCTCAGGCCGCTTATCCTTATAGGATCGATGATCAGGGTACCCCTCTACTAATTGATTGGGAACCCTTGATCCGGGGCATTTTGCAGGACCTCAGCGATAAGCAGTCAGTACGCCTGATTGCCGCCCGGTTTCATCACACCCTGGCGGAGATGATCGTCGCAGTGGCCAGAAGATTTTCTCTTCGGCAGGTAGTGCTTAGCGGCGGCTGCTTCCAGAACCGTTATCTAACTGAAAAAACAATAGAAAAGCTGGAAGATGGCGGCTTTTTGCCCTATTGCCACCGCCTGATCCCGCCCAACGATGGCGGCCTGGCAGTCGGACAGATCATGGCGGCGCAGCGATTTTTAACTTAGGGGTAACCACCGATGTGTCTGGCGATTCCCGGTGAAATCCTAAGCATTCAGGGGGAGGAACCCCTCACCCGCACGGCTCGGGTAAGTTTCGGCGGCCTGGTCAAAGAGGTCAGTCTGGCCTGCGTGCCCCAGGCGCAGGTCGGCGATTATGTCCTGGTCCACGTCGGTTTTGCCCTGAATATCCTGGACCCGGTGGCAGCCCAGCAGACCTGGGAATTATTGCGGCAGTTGAATAGCCCTTAAAAGACAATAGTGGAACCGGTTTGTAACCGGTTCTTAAGCACTTTTAGAATAGTCAGCGAATCGGGGTAAATGAAATTTCTGGATGAATATCGCGACCCTAAGGCCGCCGCCGCTCTGGCCCAGGCCATTGCGGGTCTGATCAATCGGCCCTGGACCATCATGGAGGTCTGCGGTAGTCAGACCCATGCTTTAGTAAAATACGGCATCGACCAGTTATTGCCGGCCGAGCTGAGTCTGGCCCACGGCCCCGGTTGTCCGGTCTGTGTGACGCCCATCCCTCTGATTGACAAAGCCCTGGAAATTGCCCGGCTTCCCGGCGTGATGTTGTGCTCCTTTGGGGACATGTTGCGGGTGCCGGGCAGTGAGGAGCACTTGCTGGCGGCCAAAGCCGGCGGGGCCCGGGTGCGTTTGGTCTATTCTCCCCTGGAAGTGGTCAGGCTGGCCCAGGCCCATCCCCAGGAGGAGGTAGTTTTCTTTGCGGTCGGCTTTGAAACTACCGCCCCGGCCACGGCCCTGGCGATTTTGCAGGCCCAGCAACGGGGTCTGGCCAATTTCTCGGTTCTGGGGGCCCAGGTAATCTTGCCCCCGGCAATCAGGGCGTTGTTGAATTTTCCAGGTCATAACCTGCAGGGCTTTTTGCTGGCCGGGCATGTCTGCACGGTCACCGGCTATGCTGATTATGAAGCGCTGGCCCAGCGTTATCAGGTGCCGATGGTGGTAACCGGCTTTGAGCCGATTGATTTGTTGCAAGGGATTTATCTTTGCCTGCAGCAGATGGAGAAAGGGCAGGCTCAAGTGGAAAATCAATACGTTAGGGCCGTACAGCGGCAGGGCAATCCGACCGCCCAGAGACTGATCTGGCAGGTCTTTGAATTAGAGGCACGCCAGTGGCGGGGATTAGGGGAGATTCCGGCCAGCGGCCTGCGTCTCAAGGACCAATATCGGCGGTTCGAGGCCCAACAACGCTTCGGACCGGTACAGACCAGCCCGGAGCCGCCCACGGTATGTATCAGCGGTCAGATCTTGCAGGGCCTCAAAAAACCCTGGCAGTGCCCGGCCTTTGGTGGGGGCTGCACCCCCAGCCATCCCCTGGGCGCGCCGATGGTCTCTTCCGAAGGGGCTTGTGCGGCTTATTATCACTACCGCCGGCTGGCGGCACCTAGCCGGGACCAAGGCCCAGAACTTAAGGATTAATGGAATAAATTATGTCAGCCTCACTATCGGCCACCATCACCATGGCGCATGGCGGCGGCGGCCGCCTGATGCATCAGCTTTTAGAACAGGTCATCCTGCCGGTCTTTAGCAATCCATGCCTGGAGGCCCGACACGACGCCGCGGTGCTGGAGTTACCGGCAGGTAGATTGGCGTTTACCACCGACTCCTATGTGGTGCGACCGTTGGAATTTCCGGGTGGGGATATTGGCAGCCTGGCGGTCTACGGTACCGTCAACGATCTGGCCATGTGCGGCGCCCGACCGCAATATCTGAGCTGTAGCCTGAT
>JAQVHY010000197.1 GCA_028695935.1 Desulfobacca sp. | reverse complement strand
AATTCTTCCCAGGTGGCGGTTTCACCGAAAAGCGTCAGCCGATTTTTATCTGCGTCCTTGGATTGTTTCAGAGCATTTTCGGCCTCCCCTCTCAGATGATCAATGGGGGTATGGGGCTTTTGCAGGCTAATACCGGCAGAAAAGTGGATCTGGGTATTATGACCGACATATTCTGAAAAACTTTGCCTCAGAGCTCTTACCAGCTTAACGATCCGATTCCAGGGCCCGATCAGAAACAGGTCATCACCGCCGGCAAACACCGTGTAAATATCCTGGTAAGGGTGTTCAGTTGATAGTAGATGTGGTAGATACAGCGTAAAATAGTTGTTAAGCTGACGGCTCAAGGTCGCCAGCCGCGATAACGTGAACCTTTTGGGGTCCAGACCACAGGCCATCAACAGACCCAGGTCATCAATATCGGCTTTCAGTATCCCCAGCGCGTCAATCCCCTCAAAGACTCCGGGCTTTTCTGTGGTATTAAGGGCCATAGCGGCAATGTGCTCGAGGGTCTTAGGAGTGTCGGGTTCGATCTGGTCGATAAGTTCCAGTTTCTTGGTTTCACTCCGGCTTCCGGCCAGGAGACGTTCATCTTGCTGATCTCCTTCTCGATAAATCGGGACATAGCCACTAATAAATCGGGTAGTGATGCCCGAGCGTATGACTCCATCAGGGTTAAGGGCGAGATCCCAGTGTTTCAAAAGCTGCCCGCTTCTAGCCAGATTTTTCAGGTCTCCTTCTAAAAACGCCACCTGATAGTAACCAAAAATCGGCTCCCGCAGCATATTATCCGGGTCGCGAAGTTCTGCCTCTCGGGTAGTGATGGCCAGATGCCTTTTCTTGACCAAATTAGTCCCCAAAAAGATATGATCGCGACAAAGATTACAGGCTGATCCCGCTTCTTTGACCAAATCATCCTGGGCTGCTGGTGCCGCGGGTCTTTTCGCGCAGAGGGGACAGAGCGGCGGATTGAGATCGCGGTTGAAGCTGTCCAGATAACCTCTAACCGGCCCGGCATATGTGCTCAGGTCTATGCGACTCAACTTCTTTCTTTCCAGATACTGACCTAACTTATCCCAGAGGTCGGGAAAATTGCCCCCCACCAAATCATGGGCCGAGGCTTCCCGCCATGAAAATCCTAAGGCGTTCTCCCCATAGGATACTTCCAGCAGCCATTTATTAACTCTCGTCTCAACATTCTGGATTGCCGTTTTGGCCTCGGGGGTATTGGGTGCGACGATATTAAATTTCCCCGCATTGTTGAGGATAACAGAGGAGAAGGGCAGGCCGAT
The DNA here is from genome assembly GCA_028695935.1 of Desulfobacca sp. Classification (GTDB taxonomy): domain Bacteria; phylum Desulfobacterota; class Desulfobaccia; order Desulfobaccales; family Desulfobaccaceae; genus Desulfobacca_B. The sequence continues at coordinate 1,478 of JAQVHY010000197.1, read as the reverse complement.
TTCTCGGCAGACCAGATCGGCCGCCAATTCCGAGAAGAGCGATACCGCAAACGAACGGCCGCGTAAAATCTTGGAGCGATATTTGCGCAGATCGCCATATCTGCTGAAGATAAAGTCCTGGATGCCATAGAAATCGCCATTAATCAGCAGAAACTTCTGGTCGGCATAATCCTTAATGGCGTCAATGGTCAGAGTGGCGGTCTCATGATGATAGAGATAGATCGCTACCGCCAGGGCTGCGGTGGTGCGAGCATGGTCATAAAGCGAGACATCCGGCACCGCCTTGCCGCTTCGATCCGCCGGCATCGCCGAGGTATAAATCATCACCAGACTGTCAAAATGTTCGAACCAGAGCTCCAGATTTTCTTCCCGGTGCTTGAGATTTCTCAGGGCGTCAATAAATTTCTCAAAATGGCATTTATACTCCTGGTTTGCCACCACCGTATCAACAGGTTCGACTTCTCTTTTTAAACGGGGAAAGATATTGGTCGGCGAAATCTCTCTCAAGGGGTAACCATAGGAGGAGCACTCATCCTGATCGGCGTTCGGCTCGGGCCGGAGTTGTTCGAGAACTGAAATTAATCGCACCCGCTGGTAATCCCGCCAGGATGTCTGGCTCTCCTGATCATAGGGCTCCCGGTCCCAGCCGCTACTGACCCGATCAGCTAGAGCCACCACCCACTGCAAGGGAGTTTCCGGCCGGTGATGCTTGGCGGCCATATTGATAAAGGCGTCCCCTGCTCCCCATTGCGCCTGGTTCAACTCCCTGGGCAGCCGATCCTGCATTTTTTCGATAAAGGCCGCGGTGTACACCGCATGCAGGTGGGTATGCCGACCCTCATAAAAAGGCTGGTAAAGATCAGCGTGATTATTAATGTACTCATCAGAAATGTTCAGGGTTTCCCGATGCACCAATTTGCCGATATCATGCATAAAGGCGGCGAGGGCAATTTTCAAGACGGTATCGTCCATAGTTTTTCCCCCTGTGATTTTAAGTCCATAATGGCCGACGACATCAATATGCGCTCAGGTTTCCCGGACCAGTTTAATTTTGCCCAGACCAAAGGTAGTGGCCTTACCCAGATGCACCTGTTCCGCATAGCGCATGAGCGGCAGGAATTCCCCCAGAGGCCCCCCGTAGGTTACCTGACCGATCATCCCGCCCATGAGCATGGCCTGCTCCTGCCGGTTCGAGTAGCGCTTCCAATCGTACCATCGGACACTTGAGGCCTTAGTTTTAATTTTCTGAGCTCGAGCCACCAGTCCCCGATAGTCCAGGTCTGGTTCTCCGGCCCCGTAATGATGGTTGAGGGCGGCAATACGCCTTAATATCCCCCGAATCAAGACATGGAACGGCAATTCCGCCCGATAGGTATTTTTAAACTCGAGACGCAAGGGAGTTTGCAGGATGACGGTAATCTGATCACCTGGCTGATCCGCCGTTGGGTGTTCCAATGGTAAATCAGTTACCGCGTCAA
>JAQVHY010000103.1 GCA_028695935.1 Desulfobacca sp. | reverse complement strand
CCAGGCCGTCGGTGATTTTAACCGGCGTTAAGCCGAGCACAGTCCTTAAGGCGGGCAGTCCGATGGTTAAGAATTGAAAAAACAAGGAAATTGCCAGGGCCGCATTCAGGTAATGGTTAGGCGGCAAGGTTTCCGGACCCAAGATACTGTGCTCCTCGGAGCGACAACTGATGGCGTGCAGCAATTGTCCGGTAGTAAGGCTGTGAAAAGCCATCGTGCTGGCGCCCAGACCGCGGCCATAGCGGGCCAGGCCATAGCTGTAAGCCCCCAAGGCCCCGGCGGTTAAGGTGGCTGATTCAAAGGACATTCTCTTGAAGTCAGCCCCGGTGAAAATCGGTCTCCCGGGGTCACGCGGGGGGCGTTCCAGGATATCCGGTTCGGGTGCTTCCAGGGCCAGCGCCAGGCCCGGGAAAATATCCGAAATCAGGTTAATCCATAACAATTGCATGGCGTTGAGGGGCGACCCCAACCCGACGGCCAGAGCCGCGAAGGTCAACATGATCTCGGAGAGGTTGGTGGCCAGGAAAAAGTGGACTGATTTGCGGATATTATTATAGATCGTGCGTCCGTCCCGGATAGAGATGATCAGGGTCTCGAGATTATCTTTTTCCAGCACCACATCGGCCACTTCGCGGGCCATGTCAGTGCCGGTGTGGCCCATGGCGATGCCGACATTGGCGGCTTTGAGGGCTGGTCCGTCATTAATCCCATCGCCGGTCATAGCCACCACCTTGCCGGCCTGCTGCAAGGCCTGGACAATCTGGAGTTTATGGGCCGGACTGACCCGGGCAAAGACATGGGCGCGGCGGGCCAGAGCCCGCAAGGCCTCTGGAGGCAGGTGGTTAAGCTGCGTAGAATCAAGAATTTCTAAGGAATCTCTCTGGCTCAGACGCAGTTTTTTACCGATGGCATAGGCGGTGGGACTTTGATCGCCGGTGATCATCACCGTCTCAATGCCGGCCCGATGAAAAGCGGCAATCACTTCTGCCACGCCCTCGCGGATTGGATCGGCCATCCCGATAATCCCTAACCATATCAGACCATTATGATTATTAGAATCAGGATTATGATTGTTGACCGAATAGGCCACCCCCAGAACCCGCAGGGCTTCTCCGGCCATTCTTTCGTTTTCCGTCTCGATACCCAGTCGATGCTCCTCGGTCAGAGGCAGCTTCTGACCCTCCTGGAGGTAATAGTCACACCGGGCCAGGACTTCCAAAGGGCTGCCCTTGATGGTAAAAAGCTGGCCGCCGGGATAATTGTCGTGCAGGGTTCCCATAAACAAACGTTTTTCGGAGCGGTAATTAATTTTACACCGCGGATATTGTTCTCTTAAGGCCACTACATCGATACCGGCTCGGAGCGCGGTATGGACCAGAGCCCCTTCCGTAGAAGAACCTTGGAGAATATATTCGTCACCTTTTTTCTTTACCTCGGTTTCATTGCAGAGTACTGCCATCTGCAGCAGATCCCGCAACTCCACGCAGGCAGAAGGGGAGATGGGGCCGGCTTCGGTCCAGAAATTACCGTTCGACACCTGGATGGTTTGCCGACCGGTATAGATTTCTACAACCGACATCTGGTTGCGGGTGATGGTGCCGGTCTTGTCCAGACACACGGTTTGCACCGCACCCAAAGTTTCCACCGCGTCCAGGTGTCGAACCAAGGCATGATGCCGTCTCATGTGGCGGATACCCAGGGCCAGGGTAGTGGTGGCCACGGTCGGCAGTCCTTCCGGGACCGCGGCCGCGGCCAGACAGATCGAGGTGCGCAGCATCTCGATAAAGCGGAAGCCCCATAATGACCCGATGACAAACACCATGCCGCAGATGCCGAAGCATAACCACACCAGTTTTTCGCCTAACTGGTCAAGTTGTCTTTCCATCGGCGTCGGCGGGGAAATAGCCTCGCCTACCAGGGTCTGGATACGGCCGATCTGGCTGGAGCTGCCGGTGGCCGCCACTACTGCCAGCCCCTCCCCGCCGGTTACCAAGGTGCCCATGAATACCATATTGACCCGGTCGCCCAGGGGTAGATCTTCCTGTTGCAGCGCCTGGGTGGACTTAACTACCGGCAGGCTTTCTCCGGTGAGGGGGGATTCGTCAACACTGAGATAATTGACCTCCACCAGGCGGCTGTCTCCGGCCACATAGGTTCCGGGCCGCAGCACCAGCAGGTCCCCCAGGGTAACCTCATCCGAGGAAATTTCCAGCAACTGGCCGCCGCGCCTGACCTGGGCCAGGGGCCGCACCAGGGTCTGTAAGGATTGAATGATTTTTTCGGCTTCACTCTCGGTTTTATAGCCGATAAGGGCGTTGATAGTTACTACCCCCATGATCAGCAGGGCGTCTACCGCGCCTCCGGTGAGTATGGAAATCCCTGCCGCGGCGCCGAGCAGAGCCACCGGCAGGGATTTGAACTGGTCCAAAAATATGCCGAACCTGGAGCGCGGCTCTGATTCGGGCAAACGATTGGGGCCATATCGGCGCAGATTCTGACGGGCCGCCTGGTGGGTCAAGCCATCCAGCCGGGATGTCTGCCACCGGTTCAGGACTTCCTCGGGTTCCAGCAAATGCCAGGGTTCCTGCGGCTGACCTTCGGCTCCCTTGAAAAGCGCTTTTAATTTTTCCAGAGTGGAAACCTGGGACTCTTTCTTCGGAAGATAGGTGGGGGGCGGATCTGTTCTAGGAGCAGGCAGATTTTGAATGTGCTGCTGATATTCGTAAGCCAAATCTTCGAGGACGGCCGCAATCGATTGGGCTGAATTACCGGTGTTGAAGCAGACTAAAATGTTCCCGGTTAATGGGCTGGCCGAGGCATAGGAGATGTCCTGGCGCTGGGTTAGCCGGAGCTCCAAAAATTGCTTTAAGGTTTCGGAACGGTATAGCCCCTCAACCCGATATCTGGCCCTGCCCGGCACCGCGGTATGTATGGGTTGCACCATACGAAGCTATTTACCTCGACTAACAACTGATTTTGGAAACCTCGGAATCGGCCTCCAAACTTTTCGGTTTAATTAGTATCCTTTATTCCCTCCCCCTTGAGGGGGGAGGGTCAGGGTGGGGGTGAAAATTATGTCCCCTCCCCCCAACCCCCTCCCACCAGGGGCGGGAGAGTTTCCGATGGAATACTAATTAAATAACAGGCACTGATCCCGAATCAAGTAACTTGGCCTAGAAATTGGTGAATTAACCAAAAATTAACATTGTCTTTATGGAGGATTAATTATCGCTCATTAAAATCACCTCAAATGTTAAAACCATTGCGAAAGGAAATGGGATGAATATTTCTACCGATTATTTACATGCCCTGGATGGCCGTCTCAGGATCAAGGTAGCTGAGGTAAAGGGTTCGCCTTACCAGGCCCGGAAGATTCAGGATGATCTCCTCGGTCACCAGGGCATTGATTATGTTAAAGCCAATCCGACCACGGGAAATGTGCTGATCTATTATCAGCCGGACAAATTATCCCAGAATGAAGTCATTAATCTGATAAAAGAAATGGGCTATCTCCAGGAATCGAACGCCCTCCTGGCCAGCCCATCGAGTGAGGGCGGTGGGTTAGCCGGCCTGGTGGCCCGGGCCGCCATGGAGTCGGCTCTACAGACCCTGGTTATGGCGTTGATATGACAGCCGCGCCTCTCTCAAGGGCCGGAGACCGTTCAAGGCCATCAGCACCGCCATACCATTGTTTAACAGAATCGCCCCCAGCGGCCCGATAAACCCAGGCAGGGCCAGGGCCAGGGCGACAGTGCTGGTATAAAAATTAATATCCCAATGCTGTTGGCTTCGCTTTCTAAAATTCCGGGATAGATCAATTGCCTGGGGGATACCCCAGAGATTTTTTTCAATTACCACCAGCGGGGCTTTTTTTAATAAATTCCGCGCTCCACCTGCCACCGTAAATCCTATCTCAAGATGGTCTGACGCCTGATATTCCCCTCTGCCATCGGTAATTACCGCGATCTTATGGCCTCGCCGCTGCCAGGATTTATAAAAATCCGTCTTCTGTCTGGGCCCGGCGTCAGCGACATAGTGGGAGATGCCCACCTGTTGGGCCACGGCCTGGACCAGATTGGGCCGCTCGCCCGATACCAGAGCGAATTCTTTGACTCCGAGCTGACGCAAAGATTGAATCACTGCCGCAGCTTCGGGCCGCAACCGGTCTTCATAAATCATCAAACCGAGCAGTTTACCATCCTGGGCTACCAAGGCCGGGAAGCACCCCAGGTCGGTGACGCCCATGATATCTGCTTTCGCTCTGGCCAGGGCCACCCGCTTGGCTTTCATGAACCGCTGACATCCCACCTGAACCCTTGTTCCCTCGACTATCGTCTCCACTCCCAGGCCGCCGGTAGTAGCTATTGGACCATTGCTGGGGGGAATTTGCAGACCGCGGCGAGTAGCGGTTTGCACCAGGGCGGTGGCGACCGGATGAGACAGGTTCTTTTCTGCCCCCGCAGCCAGGGCCAGAACCTGTTCCGAGCTGACTTCCGGCTGGTAAGAAATGACCTCCAGAACCTTTGGGATACCGGTGCTCAGGCTGCCCCGGCCGGCAAAGACCAGGGTATCGATCTCGGACAACATTTCTAGATGCCCGCCTTCCTTGACCAGGACTCCCTGCTGAGCAGCATCGGATATGGCGGCCATGGTGGTAATAGGGGCAGAGATCCGAATTCCCGTGCAGTAATCGATAATAAGCAAGGCGGTTGCAGCTTTGAACAGGTGAGTAAGGGAATAGACGGCTCCAGCTCCCAGAAAACAACCGGGGATCAGAGTTTCGAAACGTTGCTTCAATTTTTGGTATTGCGGGGTGTCGGCTAAACCGGGTTTCTTAAAGAGTTGCATGACTTGGCCAGCCACGGTTGCCGTACCAATCTTATCCGCCCGCAGGCGCAGCCCACCTTCCTGAATCACCGTTCCAGCATAGACCATTTCCCCCGGCCCTTTGGCCACTGGCATTAACTCACCGGTCAGGCTCTGTTGATCGACGGTAGCCCGACCTTGGGAGATCACCCCGTCCACCGGAATAACTTCTCCAGGATAGACTGCCAGTTCATCTCCTGGTGATATCTGCCCTACCTGGGATCGCACCTGATTTTCCTGGTGCTGGCTCCATAATACCGCCTCAGAACGAGAGTTAAAGCGTGACGCCACCACCTTTTGCATCTGTCGGGTAGTGCGGTTGCGGAGGTACTCCCCTAGATATATCAACCAGAGCAGGACCGCGGCCGGCTGCGCCTGGCCCTTGACGGTCAGGATAGTAAGGGCGGTAGCATCCAGAGTATCAGGATTCAGCTTCTTTCTGACGAACAGGGACTCAAAGGCCAGCTTATATAGGGGCAGCCCGGCCCCTAACAGCAGCCAGGGGAAGAGAGCCGACCGGGTAACCAAACTCAGGGTCAGGACTACGGTCGATAATCCCAGCGGCCACCATCTATGGGGTGTAGTGGATGGCAGGGGAGGAAATTCAGCCCAGCGGTAGGCTTGGAGTTGATCCCAACTGAGGCCGTTAAGCACCTCAACCAGTTTCTCCACTTCCAGTATTTCAGGATTATAAGTTAAAGTGATGCTGTGGCAGGCCGCATTAAGGCGGATAGCCCGGACTCCGGCCTGGGTGCGCAGATAGGCGGCCACTCTTTCGGCTACACCGTTATAGCCGGGAAGATCCCTGACTCGCAATCGCAGTCGGCCCTTGATCTTATGAATAATTCTGCATCGCCAAGGCATCGCGACCCACTCCCGGTTGGAGGAAGCACGGTAGAGAAAGGTAATTTTATTTTTCTTCTACTACAGGGCGATTGAGCATGACAAAGGTGCCCAGGGAGAACCAGAACAGGTCAAACCAGGTGGGCCATAATACTTCTTCGGCAATTAACAGGGCCCGGAGGCCAAAGAACCCCAGGGTTAAAGGCAACAGCACCTTAAGATCAAGCAGCCCGCCAGTAGCATTACGGACGCTGCTATTGACTATTCCTAGGCCATCGACAATTGAGCGCGCTAAAGGATTATTGCCCTGGTTGGCCGTTGGATCAGTCAACCAGTCGGCAAGTTGATTGACGTCGAGGTCCGGGGCAACCTCGGGTAGGATTTCGGAAAGAGTCTGTAAAGACTCAAGAGAAATTATTTCCTGGGGGTCAAAAAGCACCAGCAGGCTCCCGGTCCGGGTATTGACTTCGACCCGCCGCACGCCCGGAAGCGTGGCAAAGCGGTGGTGGATGACCCGGGCTAAGTCCTGATTATGTTTTAATCTAGCAATCTTTAGACGAACCCGCCCGGGTATCGCATGGATTAACCTGATGCCCTCGACTTCCATGCTCGATTCCTTTCTCCCGCCTGGGAAGATGGTCGAGATTAAGACTTGGAAGCCGCCCCGGCGCTGTGCTCGGCCCTGGCTTCGGCGACCAGATCGCTCACCTGTTCACTGGCTTCCGCCGCGATCTCTTTGACTTTGTCGGCTAACATAAGGCCGCCTTTGATGGTGGCCTTGGCTACCGGACGGATTATCGTTGCCACTGCCGGCAGGATCACCGGCGCCACCAATGCCACGCCCGCGCCGACCAGAATGCTGGTCCCATAACCTTTCCACAAATTACCCAGCATAATCCCATCCTCCTTTCATTAAAAAACCTAACATTGCTCTAAACGGTGCTAATAACAAAAATTTTTATTTTATCATTATATACTTGTGCTTACTTATTTAAACTGGAAAATTTAACTTTTTGCGGATCAAAGACCACCAGTAAACTTCCGGTAAGAGGGTTGCTTTCCACCCGACGGATACCGACTATCGAAGAGAGGCAATTTTTGATAGCCTGGGCGAAACCGGGATTATTCTTGACCTCCGCCACCCGCAGCCGGATGCGCCCGGGTAAGGCATGGACTATCTTGATATCTTCTGATTCCAAGGTCACTCCCTCCTTTTCAATATGAAGGCTCCCTTTCGGTTTCGCTAACCAATGATATCGGGACCGGGGTTGCGGCGGCGGGTTCGGCCTGGGCCTCGGACACCAGGCCCCTTACCTCAGCACTGGCTTGAGTGGTATATTCCTTTACCTTATCGGCTATCACCAGCCCCCCTTTGATAGCCGCCTTGGCCGCGGGGCGGATTAAGGCTGCCGCCGCCGCCAAGACTACCGGGGCGGCCAGCGCTATACCGACCCCGATCAGGACGCCGGGCCACGTCAATCTTAAACCTTTACCAAACAGGCCCATGACCATCTCCTTCTAACTATTATCTAACCATCAACTAACACACTATTAATTTAAAGTTAATAAATTTAAATTGCAATAGCTTGATTTTCGATATATCGGCCATGCCCAACCAGCTTTATCCCAACTAATTGCTAGGGAAAAGGCCATCTGGACCCTCAGTCGACCAGACTATGGCAACCCTTTCTTAACCAAATTCTAACCAATTCCTAATATACTATTAGGTTAAAGTTAACAAATATAAGCTTTAATAACTAAAAATTCGATACATTGGCCATGAGCAACCATATTTATCAGACCTGCTTGCAGGGCATGTTAAAGATTATTATTTTGCATCAGGCCGCGAAAGGTCCGTTTTATGGTCTGGCGTTCAGCAAATTTATGCAGGGTCTGGGATATAATATCAGTCCCGGGAGTCTTTACCCGCTGCTGCATGGCATGGAAAAAGAAGGGCTGTTAAGCAGTTATACCTATATGATCCAGGGGAGAATCCGAAAATACTATGAACTTTCAGATCAGGGCCGTGCCTGTCTGGTTAAAGTGCAGAATCAACTGGCAGGACTCGTCCAAGAGATAATTCTGAACAATTAATGATGGCCAGATAATCCATGTTGACCTACACGGAGAGGCTATTATGATTTAAAATGCAAAAAAAGTCCTTGGTTTGGTCTAAATTTGGTTTCCGGGTTTCCTTCTTACTTTAGAATAAAACTAGCTTTTCGGAGGAAACCTGAGAGTTGCTGCTTAGAGAAAACAACTCAGATCGAGGTGCCCTATTCCTTTTGGGCCTTCTGCTTAACACTTGTCTCTTCTTTGGAACTCTTGGTAGTGGCTACCACTTGGGGGAGCATATTACGCTTAGCCACAACCTTGGATGACAAGGGCAATCTTCAAATTTGAGGTTCAGCCACCCGGGACCTGCGGCCCGGTTTCCGCTAGGTGATCGCTGCGTTCAGCTGGGAGGGAGTCAAGACCGCCAACGGCAAGGAACTTGCAAGGGCAACCTCAAAATCCCCTCCCAGTCATCCAGGTCCAAAGATATAGAGGCCTTCGGGGTGGTGGATATAGAGGTAAAATCCGTTAACTCTTTGGAGCTGGAGAAAATTAACATAGAGATATCCGGTGCCGGCCAAAGAAGGTCAAGCCTGGCCCCAAGAGGCGATCCTGGTGGCCCTTAGATTCGCCGGTGAGGATCTCAAAGGTCATACCAAAACCATTGAAGTCCGCATGCCGCCGGAGCAGCGGAATGAGGCCGTGGTCACCGTCACCGCGTCCGGTTATCTGGTTGATGCCATTGGGGGCGAACGCTGGCGACTGTGGCTGGCCAAAGGAGCCGATGGGCTCTGGACCATCAAGCGGGCGCTCTGGGCCCAATTATGTTCCTGTCCTGGATCACAATTTTACTTGCCGGGAAAATACACCTGATATTGTTGACTAAAAAACTGTGATTGCGGAATGTAGCCGCTTCAAAACCAATTTCTATGGTCATCCTATGCCAGAAAGGATTGGGGTAAGTACTTGGGTCAATTTCTCTTTGGCCCCGCTGATAACTTGCCAAAGCCAGCAGTTATTACCCCCCATTGAAAAATTGCATAAATGGTCTGCATATCGAAAAGGGGTATCAATTGAGGTAAAAATTTCAGACCGGAGGACGGATTGAAGGAGTGAAGGGATTGGGTCCTAGCCTGGGAATCCTTCCGCCCAGAAATGTGGATATGTACTGGTTATAGGGAGTATTATCCAAAAGTCTGGGCAGCATCTTTTTTTTCATGCAATATTTTGCTATTATGCGACTGAGGAGGTTCGAACAACTATGGGTGACCAGCGGATCATGATGGACGACGGGAAACACCGCACGTTTCAAGCGGCGGTGCTTTTGATTTTTCTCAGCCTCCTGCTGGCCGGGTGTGCGGGCGGAGGCGAGACCCGCTATGAGACCGGCGGACAGACCCTTTCCCAGGAAGTGACCACGGAATATTTGCTCAAGAGCGCCGGCTTCCAGAAATGGGACATCAACCAGAACACTCCCAGCCGGCAGGCGCTGCTGATGGCCCTGCCCCCCGGAAAAATCACCACGTATAAGCGCAACGGCCAAACCTACCACGCATATGCGGATGTGGGCTCCAGCAACATCTATGTGGGCGATGATGCTGCATATCAGCGCTACCTCTCCCTGGCCGGTAAGCGCCAGGTGTGCGAACGGGTGACCGGCGCCAACCAGGTGCAGTTCTGGAGTTGCATGGAGGAGTCCCAGCAAGGTGCTGCGGACACGCCGAAGCAGTAAGGAGGTCATCCGACTAAGCTTGAGCCGTCACCGGCTGTGGGAGTGGATTCGTTCTCCCGTAAAGCGAGGTGGGCCTAACCCTCGTCTAAGAGACAATGATATTCTACGGCGTGAGGCTCTTTACAAGGAAAAGCTTGGTACGCGGGCTACTGGTCTAAATTTAAATTAATGTAGGCAAAACCTGAAAGCCATTCACTGAAGCCGACGAGCAAAAGCAACAGTTTTTAATAACCTACGAATCTCATCGGATGACTAACAGAGCCATCACCACTCCACCTCCTTGCATTTGAGTATACTTGCTCTTGTCGTTTTTACGGTTATCTTGCCATATTCGACAATTATCGCCTTAACCAAAAAATTCCATGTTCGGTCGGAATATCAGAACCGGCATCCATGCCGGAAATTATCAGGATGGGAACGATTGAGGTTTTCAATGCCGTGAATTTGGTATAGAATCAACTCATAAAAAGTGGGAGATTTATCATGATAAAGACTAAAAAGCTTATCGAGGAGGCGCTGTCTCTTCCTGTTGAGGAAAGGGCAATTATTGCTGATTCGCTTTTGCGCAGCCTCAATATGCCAGATACGACCATTGATGCAAAATGGGTGGAAGTGGCTAGGAAAAGGCTGCAGGAACTTCGTTCTGGAAAGATCAAACCAATTCCAGGAGATCAGGTATTCTCAGAAATTCTTTATCAGTTTAAGGAATGAAGTATTCTTTTCATCCCGAGGCCAAGGCAGAATTTCTGGCTGCCATAGAGTACTATGAAGAGTGTGAACCTGGTCTCGGCGCTGATTTCGCCATCGAGGTTCGGTCAACAATTGAGCATATACTCAGTTTTCCAAATGCTTGGCCCATTCTTGAAGATAACCTAAGACGCAGCCAGACCCGCCGATTTCCTTATGGCATCATCTATTCACATGATGAGGGTATAATATACATCCTTGCGGTGATGCATCTACATCGAGATCCCAACTATTGGCAGGATCGTCGTCGTTGACAGCCAAACCCATCGTCTAACATTTGGCTTAGAGTGCACATATCTTGCTATGTTCGACAATTATCGCCTTAACCTAAAAATTACATGTTAGTTTTGAATATCAGAACCGGCCTGCCCTTCCTGGAACATCTGCGTCAACCAGGCTAAGCCGAGAGGCGGTATTTTGCTCATTGTCTAATGCTGCTCCTTTAATTCAAGCAAACCCGAACTGCGGCTTGCTGATCACTAAGCCACTCATTTCTATTAAATTTTTATCATGATACCGGGCAGGCCCGTGACTCTTGGTCATTCTTCTTTGATGGCGCCCTTTTCCTCTTTCATCAGTTCCCGGGCGGTTTCCATCATCTGCCGCAGCTTTTGATCGACCCGGTAGTTTATCGTCTCCGGTTCAAAGCCGCCCTCGGGTAACTTTTGGCCGGCGGGCAGGCCAGTCAAAATTTCCAAAGCCTCATTAATCTGGCCCACGGCCCAGACATGAAATTTGCCTTCCCGGACCGCGTCCACCACCTCTTTTTTCAGCATCAGGTCCTGAACATTGGCCTTGGGGATGATCACTCCGTGACTGCCATCCAGGCCGCGGGCCTTACAGACCTTATAAAAACCCTCGATCTTCCAATTGACCCCGCCGATGGGCTGGAATTCACCACGCTGGCTGATTGAGCCGGTGACTGCGATATTCTGGGCCAGGGGAACCTCCGCCAGACAGGAGATTAAGGCCAGCAGCTCCGCGCCCGAGGCGCTGTCCCCTTCGATCATGCCGTAACTCTGCTCAAAACAGAGGCTGGCCGACAAGGTCAGAGGCTTGTCCTGGGCAAAACAGCTTTTGAGATAGCCGGAGAGAATCATTACCCCTTTGGTATGGATATTGCCGGAGAGCTTGGATTCTCGGTCGATGGTCACCACGCCTTCTTTGCCCAGCGACACCGCAGCAGTAATCCGACTGGGGCGGGCAAAGGCATGATCGCCCAGCAGATAGACGGACAGCCCATTGACCTGGCCCATCACCGCGCCGCTGGTTTCGATGGTCAGCATGCCTTCTTGAATAAATTCTTGGAGCTTTTCTTCGGGCAGATCCGAGCGGTAAATCTTTTCGGCAATGGCCTTTTCCATGTCCTCGGCCCGGATGACGTCATGGCCATTGCTGCCCGCCCAGAAATTAGCCTCTTTCAGTACCGCGGCCACCTCAGCCAGTATGGGGAAAAAATTCCAGTAGTGATAGGCAAATACACGGGTGACCCAGGTGCCCAGCAACAAGGCCGCGACGCACAGCGTAGCCCCCAAAGGCAGTCGGAATTTATCCCACAATACCGCCTGTACGGCGGCTGGAAAGGTGATACCGATCAGCGGTGTGACCAAAGGCCACCATTGCCGATCTTTCCAATCCACCCAGAAGTCCCAGTCGCCGACGGTCAGGGCAAAATGTAGATGGAACGAGCCGATGAATAAAAATAGGGCCAGTACCAGGATCAGGTAATCGTAAGCCCTCGCCAATCGGGCTTTTTCGCCCCGATAAGGTTTGAATGTTGAAATAGGAATTTGTGCAGACATAGTAAGAATCCCCCGTAATGTGCTTTAGTGAACGGCAGTCGCCATTGAGTATTTG
>JAQVHY010000102.1 GCA_028695935.1 Desulfobacca sp. | reverse complement strand
ATTTTCTAGCACTACAGCGAGCTCTTCGCAATATCACAATAGTAAAATCAACCATATACGCTTATGAAAAGGCTTATGCGGTTAACTTTTGTCCAACTTTAGGGCCTATTTTGGTAAACTTGGGCTAAAGACGGCTTTATCAATCGCAATCCCTGTTATGGCCTTCCCAAATTCCCCGTAGAGAAAGCCATCAAATATATCCCTCCGCGGGAGCACATCTCTCAAGTGCTATTAAGCGTTAATGCCCTGGACCGGGCCTACCTGACGGTTATTTGGCTCACCGGCGCTCGGGTTCGAGAGATCAATAGATTAACTTGGAAAGATGTCGATCTTGATAAGCGGCTTATCAGATTGTGGACCCGCAAAAAGAAAAATGGTAACCGGACCTGCCGGCAGGTTCCCATGGTGTCGGAAGTCGAGCGGGCCCTCAAATATGCCTGGGAGCAGCGGGACAAAAATAGCCCCTATGTTTTCACCAACCCTAAGACCGGGCGAAACTACGACTATCGGGATAAATTTATCGGAACGACCTGCAAGCGCCTGGGCATCCCTAAGATCAACTATCACGACTTTCGCCACCACACGGCATCCACCCTAGCCCAGAAGGGCGCATCACTGACTGACATTCAGAAGATTCTTGGTCGCGAGCGCGCCACGACAACCGACCACTACCTGCAATCTCTGGGAGATTCGGTTCGCCGAGCTATGGGATTGCTGGAGCAAGATACGACTGAAAGCACGACTAACGGAAAAGAGGCGAGCAAGCATGACAGCTAACTGCCTCATATTTAATAATTCTTGGCGCGCCTGGCAGGATTCGAACCTGCGACCTACGGATTAGAAGTCCGGTGCTCTGTCCAGCTGAGCTACAGGCGCCAGTATAGTTTAAGTTTAGCCCTAAAAAACCTTAAACGCAAGGCAACAATTAACTCAACAGGGTGGCGGCAGATATCCGGGCCCAACCTGAGATTCCCTTTTAGGCTTGCAATTCCAGGGCAAATTATTTAACAATACCTTATTGTTTAGCTCAGAACAAGTCTATGGAGATTGATGCGACACCTCTGACCGCTTTTAGTTGAGGTCACCGGGTTCCGATAGAAAAGTAAAAAAAGCTCAGCCAAAGGAGAAAATTCTTGAGACCTAAAAGCCTTGTCGGTTTGGTGGTTGCAGTTATTTTGGTAATGGCCAAAATTATGTGGGCCGATGCCGATACTTCCAAAACCAGGACAGTGGTGATTGGTTTTACCGCCTCGCAAACCGGTAAACTTAACGTCGAAGGGACCCGGCAGATAAACGGCTTAAACCTTTGGATCGAGCAGGTGAACGCCGCCGGCGGTATCAAATTGCCGGATGGCACGGTAATCAAAGTTGCGGCCAAATTTTATGATGATGAGTCCAGTAAAAGTCGGGTGCAAGAGCTGTATACTAAGCTGATTAACCAAGACCGGGCCGATTTTCTTATCAGTCCCTACAGCAGCGGGCTGGCCGATGCCGCGGCGGTCATTGCCCAACAATATAACCGGATCATGATTACGGCCGGGGCTGCCTCCGACTCAACTCATAAAAAAGGCTATACCGTCGTCTATCAGACCTATACCCCCGCCAGCCGCTACCTCACTGGGGCGGTGGATTTGTTGGCCGGACTGGACCCCAAGGCTCAAAAGATTGCCATCGTCTATGAAAAGGATAAGTTCTGTACCGATGTGGTCAACTCCTTGACTAGCTACGCTAAGCAGCAGGGCTTGCAGGTGGTGCTTTTTGAGGGCTATGACTCCGGGACTACTGATTTTGCGCCTTTTATTAATAAGATACCCGCTAAGGTCGATGCAGTTATGGGTGGCGGGCATTTTGCTGATACCAGCACCTTGGCCCGACAATTATACGAAAAGAAGGTCAACACCAAGATGATTGCCTTATTGGTGGCCCCGCCTGAAGACCAGTTCGCCGAACTGGGCGACGCGGCCTTGGGGGTCATTGGCCCCAGTCAGTGGGAACCTTTGGTTGCCTATACCCCTGAAGCCGCGAACAGCCTGAACATCGCGTGGATCGGTCCGAAGGCCGGTGATTTCATAGCTCGGTATAGGTCCAAGTATAAAGAAGAACCGACTTACCATAGCGCCGGGGGTTATGTGGCCGGGCTACTGCTGGAGAAGGCCATTAACCAGTCCGGGTCCACGGCCACGGCCAAGGTAAAGGAAGTGCTGGACCATCTTGATATCATGAGCTTCTATGGCCGCCTCCGGTTTGACCAGACCCCGGCTGGGCATGGACTTCAGGTCGGCCATGACATGGTCTACATCCAGTGGCAGCAAGATGCCCAGGGTAAATTGGTCAAACAACTGGTATGGCCGGAAGCCGTTAAAACCGCGGCGGCCCAGCCGATTAAAGCCCGTTAAGGCCAAGCCGGACCACAATCTTTCCCTGCCGGTCCTCGTATTAAGAACCAGGTGCAATGCAGTTCTTGGCTTCCCTGATCGACGGTTTATTGCTCGGCTTTGTCTATGGCCTGGCGGCTATGGGGCTAACCCTCATCTGGGGGGTGATGTCAGTAATCAATCTGGCCCATGGCGCGGTGATGGCCCTGGGGATGTTTGGCACCTATCTGATGTTTACTTATCTGGGGGTTAATCCTTACCTGGCCCTGCTGGGAGTGGCCGGATTAGGACTGCTCTTGGGATTCCTGATGTACACGGTAGCGGTGCATCGGATTATCAATGCGCCGCACCTGTCGTCCCTTCTGGCGACCTTCGCGGTCAATCTGATCATCGTCGGCGTCGGAACCGCAGTTTTTACCACTTCTCCTCATAATGTCGATTTTTCCATGGGTTCTCTGAGCCTGGGGAGGATAATCCTCCCTCCCACTCGCCTCTTGGCGGCCCTGGCGGCGGTGGGGTTTACTGCGGCGCTATATCTGTTCCTTTGTTTTACTCGTCCCGGCAAGGCCATCCGCGCCGTGGCCAACAATCGCACTGCTGCGGAACTGATGGGCATTCCCTCAGCTCAGGTGTTGGCCCTGAGTTTTGGCCTGGGGACGATGCTGGCCATGGTGGCCGGCGGGCTGATTGCCACCTTTTTTCCCTTTACCATCTTGAGCGGCGGACCTTATGAACTCAAATCCTTTGTTATCTGTGTGCTCGGAGGTCTGGGTCAGCCTCTGGGAGCTTTGGTCGGGGGCTTGATTCTTGGCGGGTTAGAGGGACTGATCCCTATTTTTATGCCGGTCAGTTGGGTGCCCGTGGTAGAATTCGGGCTCTTTGTCCTGGTCCTGCTTATCCGCCCCAATGGGTTATTGGGAGCGAAATAGATGGGGATGGGGCGGCGAACCGGTTTCTGGTTGCCGGTGGTGATAATCTTCTTTTGGGGACTGGCCGTTCTGGTCCTCCAGGATGACACCCTGCGTGAGAAAGTCTTTACGCTATTCATGTTCGTGGGGCTGGCTTCCAGCCTCAACCTGCTCTTGGGCTACTCGGGCTACATCAGCTTCGGACACATCGTTTTCTTTGGCCTGGGCGGTTACAGCGGCTTCTATTTAATCAGCCAGCACCATTGGTCCATTTACCCGGCGATGCTGGCCGGAGGCGTGCTCTCGGCTACCTTGGCGGGGTTGCTGGGGCTGGCGGTGCTGCGGTTGCGAGGGGCCTATTTTGCCCTGGCCACCATCGGCATTAACGAAGCCGCCCGGGCCTTGGTAGGTAACTTCGGCCCTTTCGGCGGTGCCACCGGCCTCTACGTCAATTTTGCCACCTATCAACAATACGGTGGGGCGGGGAAGGCCCTGTGGCTGACCTTTATCCTCTTATGGTTGACCATTCTGATCATCCTCACGGTCAGTTTTATGATCAAAGATTCCCGCTTCGGTCTGGGATTAATGGCGATTCGGGAAGATGAAGACGCGGCCCTGGTCATGGGGGTCGGGGCTGCCCGGCTCAAAACCCTGGCTTACATGTTTTCCGCTTTCTTCCCGGGGATCATCGGCACTTTATATTTTTTCAAAAACGGCAACGTCGAACCTGGTGATGCCTTTCAACTCCAGATGTCTATTGAAATGTTGGTCATGGTCATGCTGGGCGGCCAGGGCACGGTGCTGGGACCGTTGCTGGGCGCGGTGACCTATCAAGGCCTGCGCGGTTACCTGTTGACCAGCCCGATCTTTAAAAATTTACATCTGGCGATGGCCGGTTTAATCCTGCTATTAATCATTCTTTTCGTGCCCACCGGCGGCATTGGCTGGCTCCGGGAGCGGTTACCCCGGCTCCGTAAGGTTTTAGAATGATTCTCGAAGTGCAAGCGCTCAACCTACGCTTTGGCGGCTTGCAGGCGCTTGCCGATGTGAGTTTTAGCCTACCCCCAGGCCAGATTTATGGTTTAATTGGCCCCAACGGGGCCGGGAAAACCACTCTGTTTAACGTCATCAACGGCGTTTATGCGCCGGAATCGGGGCGAATAATTTTTCGCGGCCAGGACATCACCGGACTACCACCCTACCAGGTGGCCCGGCGGGGTCTGGCCCGAACCTATCAGGTAGTACGGCCCTTGTCAGAGCTGACAGTGCGGGAAAACGTCATGGTCGGGGCCTGTTTCGGCCGGGAGGGTCACCGCAAAGCCGCGGCCGCGATCATTGCCGATGAGATGCTGGCCACCGTGGGCCTGGCGGAGCGGGCCGATCAGCTCGGCGGCAGCCTTAATGTGGCCCAGAAAAAACGCCTGGAGCTGGCCCGGGCTCTGGCGGCCCGTCCGTACCTGGTGTTGCTGGACGAAGTGCTGGCTGGTTTAAACCCGACGGAAATCGCGGCCATGCTGGATACCATTCACCATATTCGCCGCCTGGGAGTGACCATCCTGATGATTGAACATATCATGCCCGCGGTCATCGGGGTTTCAGATCAAGTGCTGGTACTGGATTACGGCAGCCTGATTGCGGAAGGTCCACCCCACGAGGTGGCCAACCACCCGAAGGTCATCGAGGCCTATCTGGGAGACCCGAAAATGGCGAAAAGCCTGTTGACCTCGACCTGACGCTAATCAGCACAGATGACCATGGGTAGCAAAATCACACGCTTACGCCGTAACGGCATATAATGATCCTGATTTATGGCCCTGCTGAAAGTAGATAAACTGGCCTCCGGCTACGGGGGCGTGCAGATTTTATGGGGGGTCAGCATGTCTTTGGCAAAAGGCCAACTGACCACCCTGGTGGGGTCCAACGGGGTCGGCAAGACCACCCTATTGCGCACCATTATGGGCCTGGTGCGTCCGGGGGAAGGTACCGTTACTTTCGCGGGCCAAAATATCACCCGTCTTTCTCCCCACCGTCGGGCCAACCAGGGCTTGGTCCTGGTCCCGGAAGGGCGGCAGTTATTTACCGATATTACTGTAGCCGAAAATCTGGAGATGGGAGCCTTCTGTCCTCGGGCCCGGTCCCATAAGGTCCGAAATCTGAACCGGGTATTCGAACTGTTCCCGCGCCTCAAAGAACGTCAGCATCAACCAGCCGGTACCCTGAGCGGGGGCGAGCAGCAGATGGTAGCGGTGGCCCGGGGCCTGATGGCGGAACCGGAAATCCTCATGCTGGACGAGCCCTCCCTGGGTCTGTCGCCACTCATGTCCCTCAAGATTTTTGAAGTCCTTCGGCATCTTAAAAACGCCGGCCTTACTATGCTCCTGGTAGAACAGAATGTCGCCCTGGCCCTGGCCGTGAGCGACTATGCCTATGTCTTAAGCCAGGGCCAGGTTTGCCTCTCCGGCCCCGCCGCAGAACTGAGCCAGAATAAGGAAATCCAGCGGACCTATCTGGGTATTTAATACTGTTTTCTGTTTTCTGTTGAAATGATTATTCAAATCAACTTGTTAACTGGTGAGTTGGTTGGATTTATATGAAAACTTGGCATTAATTAAATAACTGTTTGCTGATCCGGGCGGCTTTTTCCGGCTCTAAAAGTCCCAGGATTTTACCGGCTTCCTGGCCCTTCATACACCGAAGCAATCGGCCCACCAATGGTTCATCCAATTTCTCGATGAGCTTTCCCGCCTGTTCAGCCGGCATTGACTCCAGGGTGACAATCAGGTGGCGTTGCCGTTCGTCCTGAACTTTTCCTTCCTCGGCCAGTAGTCGGTTTACCCGTTCTTGAGCCGCGACCAGTTCCTCAAGGCGGCTTTCCAGCTCTTGCTTGAGGGTCAGCATTTGGCTTTCTCGTTCCCGCAGCGTCTCTTCGCGAGCCTGTAGTGCCGCCCGTTCTTCCTGGATCATCGCCATTAAACGAGGGAACGGAAGGGTTGCCGAGGAAAATTGCGGTTCGGCCGCGGCTGCCTGGCTTTTTTCTAGACCCCACCAGTCCCGTAGGCCTCCCAAGTTAAACAATATCGCCGAAATCATAATCTTACCCAACAGTCCCACCAGCAAGCACCAGATTAGAACTGTCCACTTCCTGATCTCTTGACCATCGGTTAGCTCGGCCATTGGTCCTCCCCCTTCCCGTTAGAGGGTTCTCCGTAACAAGGCGATCTCATCGGCTTCTTTTTGCATTTGTGCTGCTTGTTCCCGTTTGAAACTAATCATTTTTTTTCTTTTTAATTTTTCTAACAGTCGACGTTCCTGGGAAAGTTTTACCAATTTTTCACGTTGACTCTGGATCTGGCCCTCTTGCCGCTTGATGTCCTCCCCCAGAGCGGCGATGCTTTGTTGTAAGAAACCCCAATAATTTTGAAAAAGTTGGTAATCGGCCCCGCTCAGACTGTTTTCCAGGGCTTGGTGCCATGCGGCCAGGAGTTTGGCCTTTAGCGTCATGGAGTCGGTGAGCGCCTGACGGGTCTCGGCCAGGGTGTTTAATAAACGCGCCAACTCCAGGCGGGCCTGATCTTCGCGCAACTGGCGGACCCGCAGTAAGGTATCAAGTTTAAAGCGAAAGGCCCGCATGGATCAATTGGCAAACAGTGCCGCGAGGTTCTGGACTGAGTCAGCCAGCGAAACTCCCTGGTCTACGTCCTGCCGCAGGAACTGGTTGACGCGGTCAATTTTATCCAGGGCAAAATCAACCTCCGGGTTGCTGCCTCGAACATAGGCGTTGATGTTAATCAGATCTTCAGCCTGCCGATAGGCGGCCACCACCCGGATAAGTTGCTGTTGATATTTCCGATGTTCGGGATCGGTAATACTTGGCATTACCCGGCTAATGCTACCCAGCACATCGATGGCCGGATAATGACCGCGATCCGCCAGCTCCCGGGACAGAACGATATGTCCATCAGCAATAGACCGGACCGCGTCGGCAATCGGTTCGGTCAGATCATCCCCTTCTACCAGGACGGTGTAAATACCGGTGATACTCCCGGGACCGGCATGAGTTCCGGCCCGCTCCAAGATCCGGGGTAATTGGCTAAAGACCGAGGGCGTATAACCGCGGGCGGTGGGCGGCTCCCCAATGGCCAGGCCGACTTCGCGCGCGGCCATGGCAAAGCGGGTGACAGAATCTACCATCAGAATGACATCCCGGCCTTGATCCCGAAAATATTCAGCAATCGCGGTAGATAGATAAGCGGCGCGTAACCGAATCAGGGCGGGGGTGTCAGAGGTGGCCGCGACCACTACCGATCGGGCCAAACCCTCGGGTCCGAGGTCTTTTTCAATGAATTCTTTGACTTCACGTCCACGTTCACCCACCAGGCCGATGACGCTGACATCAGACTTAGTATAACGGGCCACCATCCCCATCAGGGTGCTCTTCCCCACCCCCGAACCCGAGAAGATACCGATTCGTTGACCTTTCCCCAGAGTAAGGAGGCCGTTGACCGCCCGCACCCCCACATCCACCGGTTCATTGATCAGTTCCCGGGTAACCGGGTTTAAAGGCGAAACATATAAGGGATAGCGCGTTCCCGTCCGGATCGGTCCCAAGCCATCGATAGGTCGTCCGAGGCCATCAATGACCCGCCCCAAAAAGGCTTCCCCTACCGGCACCAAGGCTTGATTCTGGGTCAGGGTGATGCGCGATCCCGGTTCAACCCCCCGTACTTCGCCATAGGGCATTAATAAGACCCCCTGGTGACGAAAACCTACTACTTCGGCCATGATCGGGGTGCTGGGGGAAGCTCCCTCAATGGCACAGACCCCACCGACCGCGGCCAGCGGTCCTTGCCCCGTAATCACCAGGCCGATTACCTCCTTCACCCGGCCCGCCAAGGTGAGGGTCTGAACCTGTTCTACGTTGGTGGCTAGTTGACGGCAATCAATCATCTATCTTGTCCGGCGATTTTACCTGAGACAGAGCTTCCTCAACCAGGCGGGCCACTGCGGCCCAGCGGCTTTCCAAGGTGGCATCGATTTCCCCGGCCTGACTTTCCAATACCAGCCCTCCCGGAGCCAGTCGGTTGTCGGGAATGAGAGCAATATTATCAAGCGTCGGCAGCGTTTGGCTCAACTGCTCCTGATGCTTTTGGAGCCATTCATGGTCTTGGGGACTGAGACGTATCCGGCAACTTTCGGTATCAGAAAGATATTGCCAGGTGCTATGCAATACCTGCAAGATCAACTGAGGCCTTAAGCTGATTTCCATCTCGATAATTTTGCGGGCAATGACCAGGATCAGATGAATAAGATCCTGTTCTTGCTTGGCGCATAATTCCTGTTGTTGATTTGCCAATTCCGCCATCAGCGCTTGAAAATGCTCGATCACTTGAGTCAGCTCTTGTTCCCCGACTTCCTGACCTTTCTGTAAACCTTGGGCAAATCCCTGTTCATAGGCTTCCTGTTCCAGGGTTTGGGCTCGGGAACGGGCCTCCTGAAGAATCCGTTCGGCCTGACTTTGGGGATCATCGTCCGGAGATTCAGAATTTGCTTCTTGGTCGTCTAAGCCAAAGTCAGTGAAGGGAAAGTTACAAGCCTGGGGAACAGCTGAGGGCGAGTCAAACTGAGGCAATTGAAAACCATAAATCTCCGCGTCGGTTTTTTCCGGTTGGGGAGCAAAGATACTTTTAAACAAAGACATCTTCTGATCCTTTACTCGCTAACACAATCACTCCTTTAGCTTCCAGGCGTTTGGCAGTTTGAATTATATTTTGTTGCGCGGTTTCGACGTCGCGCAGACGCACCGGACCCATAATCTCCAGTTCTTCCCGTAACATATCCGCGGCGCGTTCTGACATATTTTTGAAAAATTTGTCCTTCAACTCATCAGTGGTGGCTTTGAGCGCCAGGGCCAGTTCCTGGGTGTTGACCTCCTTCAAGATCGACATAATGGCTCGATTATCCACCGCCAATAGATCTTCAAAGGTAAACATATAGCGCCGGATCTCATCGGCCAGGTCTTCTTGTTCGGCTTCTTCCAGCCGCTTTAAAATATTTCCTTCCGCGGCGCGCTCCATTTGGTTTAAAATTTCGGCCACCGATTGCGCTCCCCCAATCGTTCGACCGCCCACCTCTTCCACCAGAGAAATTTCCTCCTTCAGGACCGCGTCGATTTCTTCGATGATTCCAGGCGGTACCGGGTCTAAGTGGGCTATTCTACGAATAATTTCCACCTGTAGGTTCTCGGGGAACTCGGACAGCACGGCCCCGGCCTGGCTGCGGTCTAAATGAGCCAGGACCACCGACACGGTTTGCGGATGTTCATTACGTAGGAAATTGGCGACGGTTTTGCCATCCAATTTTTTAATCTTCTGAAAGAGGTCGGGGCTATCCTCAAAATCCAAGGTATCGAGTAGTTCCTGTTTCCGTGGTCCATCTAGAGACTTGGAAATTGTATTTTTGAAAAACAGATCACCTCGGATTCTGAGGCTTTCCGGAGATTCCATCATTTTGGTGAATTCTTCGATGATATCCCCGAGTTGACGGGTGGAAACCACATCAAGCTTGGCAATCTGTTGCCCCAACAGTTGGATTTCCTTGTCCTCCAGATGCTTAAAGACCTCGGAGGCAAATGATTCCCCCATGCCGAGCAGTAACATTGCGGCCTTTTGGGGACCGGTCAGTTTGTCTACCTTGGAAGTCATCAAAGATCACCAATTATTATCCAGTCTTATTAGTTAATTATCCCTTAACAGAGCCTCAGTGCGGAAACGGAAATTGTACCAGTTTGCTTTTAGGAAGCTGTTTTCTCCTAACGGTAGGGGCGCAATTTATTGCGCCCGAAAGGGCTCATAACTTAAGGCAATGATTAGA
The DNA here is from genome assembly GCA_028695935.1 of Desulfobacca sp. Classification (GTDB taxonomy): domain Bacteria; phylum Desulfobacterota; class Desulfobaccia; order Desulfobaccales; family Desulfobaccaceae; genus Desulfobacca_B. The sequence continues at coordinate 2,085 of JAQVHY010000102.1, read as the reverse complement.
TTAAGCATTTCAACAGTAAACAGTAAACAGAAAACAGAAAACAGTAAACAGTAAACAGAAAACAGAAAACAGTATTAGTCTTACTTGCCTTTCCCTTTGTCGTATAACCATAGCCGCAAAACTTCCACGGCTCGCTCCGGATCTAGATTAAGGAGCTGTGAAGCCTTGCTTTTGCCCTCTATGGCATCAGGCAACGCCAGTCCGGGTGGTCTGGGAGTTTTCTGCTCTGGGGCCATGCTGCTAGACGGCAGGGCATGACCCAGATCATCAAGGGTGGGGGGCAGTTCTCGGACCGGAGGCGGTTCTAAGGCGTGAGGAACGCCGCGCTGTCGCCGTCTCCGCATGAGAAACATGAGTACTACCAGGACTAAGAACACTACCAGGCCGATCTTAAGATGTTGCATGAGCATTTCGCTCCAACTCATTTCCGGGGTCAAAGAGGCCAGCCCTGCTTCCATAAAAGTAGGGGCCAGAGGAATACAAGAGATTTCGAACTGGTCACCCCGATCATGATTAAACCCGATGGCTTTCTTGACAATTCCTGCCAGGTTCTGCATTTCCTCAGGTGGACGTGGACTGAACCGGGCATTTCGGTCCTTCTTAACCCCTGATTTCGGGTAAATGCCATCAACCACTACAGCTACCGAAAGTCTTTTGATTTCCCCTGGATATTCAATTACTTGACGGTTGATCCGGTTGATTTCATAGTTGCGGATCTCGCTTTTCCGCTCTAACCCCCCCTGGCGTGGTTTGGTCTCTGGACCCGGAAGGGGCGCAGTTAGAGGTGGCGGTCCTTGTCCCGGCTGATTAGGAGTTACTGTTCCTGCGTTGAGATCATAGCGGCTTTCCGGAATCCCCCCTGCAGCGGCCGCCAGGCTCTTCTGCTCCACCGTTAGTTGTTCGCTGCGAATCAGCTTCTGATCCGGAGTGTAACGGTCTTCATTAGTGCTCACCTGTTGAAAATCGATATCCGCTGAGACCCGGACGATCGATTGGTTGGGCCCCAGAATCTTATCTAACATGCTCTGGACTTTGGCTTTTAAGGCGCTTTCCACCTGTTGCTGATACTCTATCTGAGCGTTAGTGAGCCGGCCGGAACCGAGGGCATCTTGCGGTTTGCTCAAGATCTTGCCAGTCATGTCGACCACGGTGACCTGACCTGGGCTTAAGCCTTCCACCGAACTGGCGACCAGATTGACGATGCCCTCAAGTTGGGCCCGGCTCAAGGTCCGACCGGGCCGCAGTTTTAATACCACCGCCGCGGAAGGCTCCTTCTGGTCCTCCACGAACAAAGAATCCTTGGGGGTCACAATATGCACCCGGGCTTCGGCAATTTCAGGAAAACGACAGATAGTTCGGGCCAACTCACCTTGCAGCGCCCGCTGAAAGTTAAGCCGCTGGACAAATTCGGTGGTTCCCAATCTCTGTTTATCGAATAACTCAAATCCCACTCCTCCACCCTGGGGCAGCCCTTCGCTGGCCAGGGACAGACGAAGATCATAAACCTGGGATTTTGGTACCATAATGGAGGTCCCACCGCCGTCCACCTGATAAGGGACTTTCTGAGCCTTGAGCTTAACGATGATCGCCCCGGCATCTTCTTGGGTCAGATTTGAGAACAAGACCGCGTAATCAACCCGGCTGCTGACCATGACCAAAAATACCAAAGCCAGAATTACCGCGGCCGCTCCCGCGGTATAAATCAGCCGCGACCCCGGAGGCAGTGCTAAGTATCGGGTTTTTAAATCAACAACTAACTTTTTGAGGCGATCCATGGCCCATCCTGGCAACAGAAATATTACTCGACCAAATTATAAGGCAATCCGCATGATCTCTTCATAGGCCTGGATCAGCTTATTGCGGACCTGGGATAAAAATTTGAACGACAGGCCAGCCTTTTCCATCGCGAGCATCACTTCGTGGAAGTCTTCGGTGCCGTTAATGGTTTGTTTTTCGATCAGTTGGTCCGCCTGTGCCTGTAAGCGATTGACTTCCTTAACCATCTGAGTCAAGGTGGACCCGAACCCTGGGGACGCAGCTGATTCCGGTTGGTTCACCGCCTGCATTTCCATCTGCCGAGCAAAT
>JAQVHY010000101.1 GCA_028695935.1 Desulfobacca sp. | reverse complement strand
TGCAGTTCATCAACCAGGGTCCAGACCCGGTGCAGAAAACGGGCGCTACCGGCCACGCCCTGTTCACTCCACTCCAGATCCCTTTCCGGCGGGGCGGCAAACAGACAGAACAACCGGGTGGTATCTGCCCCAAACTCTTTAATCAGTTCATTCGGATCTACCACGTTGCCCTTGGATTTAGACATTTTGGCCCCATCCTTCAGGACCATACCCTGGGTCAGCAACCGGGTAAAGGGTTCATCAATCTGGATCAGGCCCAGATCGCGCAATACCTTGGTATAAAACCGGGCATAGAGCAGATGCATGACCGCGTGTTCGATGCCCCCGATATACTGATCGACCGGCAGCCAGTATTGCACCCGCGCCGCATCCAGAGGGCCCTGCCGGTAATCCGGGCAGGTGTAGCGCAGGAAGTACCAGGAGGACTCTACAAAGGTATCCATGGTATCGACCTCCCGCCGGGCCGGACCGCCGCAGCTCGGACAGGTGGTGTGGACAAAGGAGTCCAGCTGCGCCAGAGGGGAGCCGCCGGTCAGGGTAATTTTGGCATCCAACGGCAATACTACCGGCAGGTCGGCTTCCGGCACGGTTTGCATCCCACAACGCTCGCAATAGATGATCGGAATCGGCGCGCCCCAGTAGCGCTGCCGGGAGATCCCCCAATCCCGTAAGCGATAATGCAATGACGGGCGGCCCTTAGCCTGCTCCTCGAGATATTGCACAATGGCCCGACGGGCCGCAGAGCTGGCCAGGCCGTTGAATGGACCGGAGTTTACCAGGGTGCCGTCGGCTTCATAAGCAGCGGTCAGGGTCTTCGAGCTCAGGGTCTGCCCCGGGGGCTGAATGACTACCACCACTGGCAACTGATATTTTTGGGCAAATTCGAAATCCCGTTGATCATGCGCCGGCACCGCCATGACCGCGCCGGTGCCGTATTCCATCAGCACGAAATTGGCGACGTAGATCGGCATCCGCCAACCGGTTACCGGATTAAGACAATAACGCCCGGTAAACACCCCTTCTTTGGTCAACTCTTCCAATACCCCGCGGCTGCGGTTCTGTTGCTTCCAACGCTCGACAAAGTCCTGGACCGCGTTAGCCTGAGGGGTGCCTTGGGCTAACCGGAGAGCCAAAGGATGCTCCGGTGCCAGGCTCATAAAGGTCGCCCCATACAAGGTATCCTGACGGGTAGTAAACACCGCGATGGATTCGGTGCTGTCCTCCAGGGGAAAATAGATCTCGGCGCCCTCGGACTTACCGATCCAGTTTTTTTGCATGGTGAGGACGCGTTCCGGCCAATGGGGCAACTGATCGCAATACGCCAGCAATTCTTCAACATAATCAGTGATTTTAAAAAACCACTGGTTAAATTCTCTTAAGGTTACCGGCTGATGGCAACGCCAGCAACAGCCTCCTTCTACCTGTTCGTTGGCCAATACCGTCTGGCACTGCTCACACCAATTCACCGCCGACAGCTTCTTATAGGCCAGGCCCCGTCGGTACATTTCGATAAAGATCAGTTGCTCCCAGCGATAATACTCGGGATCGCAGGTGGCCAGTTCTCGGGACCAATCATAGCTGTAACCCAATGATTGGAGCTGCTGCCGCATATAGTTAATATTATCCATGGTCCATTGGGCCGGATGAATATTATGGGCCAGGGCGGCGTTTTCCGCCGGCATGCCAAAGGCATCCCAACCCATGGGATGCAAGACATTATAGCCTTGCATCCGTTTATAACGGGCAATCACATCGCCGATGGTGTAATTACGCACATGCCCCATGTGAATCCGGCCGGAGGGATAAGGAAACATCTCCAGCACATAATAATTCGGTCGATCAGCCCTTTCCTGCACCGCAAACAAATCCTGTTCCAGCCAATAACGCTGCCATTTGGCCTCAATGCGGGCCGGATCGTAGCGCGCTTCCATCCTGAGCTCCTGAGCAATATGAATTGATTCATACTTTATACCATACTTGAGGCGAAGGGCAAGCCTATCTCCCGGTTACCTTCCCCGGTTGCCGCCGCGCCCCGCCCAGGGCTTGGGCAACAACCCCAGGTTATGCTAATATTCCTTCTGTAAATAGCAATCTCTTAAATCCTATGATTTTCCGGCATAATTTGTTAATATTGAAAAGTTCGTTAATCTTTTGTTATCGATCATGGCACCCCCTAAAAAAAATAAACGTAAAAAGAAGAGCAAAGCGGTTCCACCCCCACCAGTCCGGGAACCGGTGTCGCCGCCTCCGGGCCGACGCCTGAGTCAAGAAATAATTGCCCTGGTGCTGCTGGTTCTGGACCTGTTTGTGGTTCTCAGTCTGCTGTCCTTTAACTCCCGCGATCCCTGGGAGCTGGCCGGGGTTTGGGAAGTAAACCAGGTGGCGAACTGGGGCGGCAAAGCCGGGGCCCTGATTGCCGGTTACCTGGTCTGGAGCCTGGGATTGGCCGCCTTCTGGCTGCCGGTTATCCTCAGTTGGCTGGCCCTGAAGTTCTACCAACGCGATCCTGGCCTGCGCTACCCCTGGCAGTGGCTGGCCTATCTGGGATTGCTGGTAGCTACCGGCGGCTTGATCTCATTAGGCTGGCCCATGGTTCCCTGGGGCGGTCGCCAAATTTTGGGAGGCGGCATCCTGGGGTGGCAGGTAGTAGTTAGATTAACTCCCTGGCTTAATTTGGCTGGCACCGCCTTAGCCCTGACGGCCCTATTGCTGGTCAGTTTTATGGCGGTCACCCGGATCTCTTATGTCGGTCTGCTGGGCCTGATCCGCCAACAACTGGCAGGTCTGGCACGAACCGCTAAGGACCGCCGCCAGGAACCGGCCGAATCCCCTATGCCACCTCCCCCCCAGCCTTCACTGATTCCACCCGCGGTGGAAGATTCGTTCACCCCGCTAACGACCACTCCGGAAACTGTCACTCCCTCCGAGTCAGCGCCGGCTGACGTAGTCACCGCGGCGGCGGAAACCGTCTCCCGCCGCGAGAAGCGGGTCAAGGCCCTACCGTTAAGCAGTTTTATTCTGCCGCAACTGGATTTTTTGAGTCCGCCGCCGTCCTATGATTTGCAGGTCCATGAGGAGGCCCTGTTGGCCCAGGCCCGGAAATTAGAAAATACCCTGGAACACTTTGGGGTGGAAGGCAAGGTGGTGGCCGTCCGACCCGGCCCGGTCATTATCATGATTGAATTTGAACCGGCGCTGGGCGTCAAGATCAGCAAAGTGACGGCTCTGGCCGATGACCTGGCCCTGGCCCTGAAGGCCCTGTCGATTCGCATCGTCGCCCCGGTGCCGGGCAAGGCGGTGATTGGCATTGAAATTCCCAACGCCAAGCGGCAACTGGTGACCATGCGGGAAATCCTGGCCCATGAGGTCTATCGCCATTCCCAATCCCGGCTGAGCATCGCCCTGGGCAAAGACATCCTGGGGCAGCCGGTGGTCAGTGATCTGGCCAAAATGCCGCACCTGCTGATTGCCGGGGCCACCGGCACCGGCAAAAGCGTCGGGCTCAATGCCATGATCGTCAGCATTCTCTATAAGGCCAATCCTGACGAAGTGCGGTTTCTGATGGTCGACCCCAAGCGCATCGAGCTATCGACCTATGAAGGTATTCCCCATCTGCTGCATCCGGTGGTTATCAATCCCAAGGTCGCGACCAACGCTTTACGCTGGGCCGTGGAGGAAATGGAACGCCGTTATGGCCTGCTCTCCGACCTGGAAGTGCGCAACATCGAATCCTATAATGCCAAGCTGCTGAAGAACCGGAAACACCAGAAAGCAACGATTCCCGATGACGACGACGAAATTTTGCCGCATTTGCCTTATATTGTCATCGTCATCGACGAATTGGCTGACCTGATGATGGTCTCGGCCCGGGAAACCGAAGAGTATCTCATCCGTCTGGCCCAAAAGGCCCGGGCCGCCGGTATCCACCTGATCCTGGCCACCCAGCGGCCCTCGGTCGATGTCATCACCGGCCTGATCAAGGCCAACTTCCCTACCCGGATTTCCTTTCAGGTGTCTTCCAAGGTGGACTCCCGGACCATCCTCGATACCGCCGGCGCGGAGAAGTTATTAGGATTGGGTGATATGCTGTTTTTGCCGCCCGGCACTTCCCGCCTCAAACGCATACATGGGGCCTATATTTCCGAGGAAGAGGTCAAGCGGGTAGTGGACTTTCTCAAGGCCCAGCGGTCTCCGGAATTTGAACCGGGGATCCTGGAGATCCAGGAGCAGAAGGCCGACGAGGAAGAACTGGGCGACAAGGACGAAAAATACCAGGAGGCCCTGGACATCGTCGCCGAAACCCGGCAGGCCTCGATCTCCATGCTGCAACGCCGCCTGCGGGTGGGCTACAATCGCGCCGCCCGCATCATTGAAATGATGGAAAAAGAAGGGCTGGTCGGCCCCTCGGACGGCATCAAAGCCCGGGAGGTCTACATACCTCCTCGTCACTAGATGATCACCAGTGGCATGGTTTTCAGCTTCACTTGCCAGACTGAAATTTTAGTGCTTGCGTTCTGGGGTTAAATGTAGTATATAATAAACTGCTCGGCAAGTCCTCTAGACTCGGCAAGGGTGAGCTGGGTCTGATAATCAAAAGAAAAATCCTCTATAATCTTCGTTTTACAGATTTCGTGGGCAACTAGGGATAGGTTTCTAAGCCTGTTAGTGATGCTTATTAAAGGACTGGTCCCGGCCATTCGGATGGATAATTGTCTGGAGGGCTTTTGAACAACCACTCCGACCGCCCAGGGGGAAGCCCTGAGAACCCCGCGGGGGCAACAGGGGGCTTACGGCGCGGTCGAAAAAAGTATCGCCTTAACAGTTATACCGATACCAAGGTTCGATTTATCAATTCGCTGGTCTTGAAGAATTTAATGAATGTGCCCCTGCATCCAGATGTTCTAAATTGCATGGCCCGGGGAACTGAACTCGAAATAAGTGGCTAAATCTACTTAGCATCGGTTGTTACGGTAACCCTCACAATTAATTATTAATATTAACCTCATTCAATATTAACCTGTTTCAGCGATGGTCATCCTGAGCAGCGCCCAGAATCTGGTTTTTCCCTCAAGCTGAAATCCTGCACTACCCTCAGGATGACTCCCAGGCCTTTCCTAAAGGAGTTATGGATAGATTAATTAAAGGCTGATCACGGCTGGAGAGGAGTGGTCAAAAGATGTCCTCGACAAGATTAATCAAAACCATAAGTTATGTAATCTTGGGGCTTTTGCTGGGGATGATGGATCAAAAAACCCGGGCCGGAACTCTAGGGGAAGCCGATCGTCTGCTGGAATGTCCCACTCCCATCAAAGTTAGTCGCGCCCTTAACATCTATCAAGAACATTTACCGCAGCCCGGCTCCGAGCGATTTCCCTTGCTCGTCGGGCTGGCTCGTAGTTCCTATATTATGGGAGAGGTAGCCGACGAAACCCAGCGCAAGGATTATTTTGAAAAAGGCAGATTTTACGCGGAAAAACTGCTCCAGGAGCGGCCTGACAGTGTCGAAGGTCATTATTGGCTGGCCTTGAATCTTGCCGGTATCGCGGAGATGAGTTGGTCTGATGGTATGGTGCTGCTCCCCCAAATTTTGCAAGAGTTGGAACGCGCCATGGCTCTCGATTCATCCTATGATCAGGCCGGACCCCACCGCGTCTTAGGTCGGATCTACTATGAGGCCCCGGACTGGCCGTTATCGGTAGGCGACCCCTACAAATCCTTAAATCACCTGAAGGCGGCTACCGATTTAGCCCCGAACAATACCACCAATCACCTGTTCCTGGCCGAAACCATGATCCGCCTCCGTCTTCCCGCCCAGGCCAAAGTTGAATTAGAAAAGGTTCTTGTGGCTGACCAACATGCTATCTGTAAGCAAGGGATTGAAGATGATCGACAGCGGGCCAGCTTGCTTTTGCAAAATTCCTTCGCTAAAGTCGATGAACCAGAAGATTGATCGCTGACGCCCGTGTTTATAAAAAATAAATAATAAATAGTTTAATGAGATCAGGACATTGAGGGACTACCCGGTTTAATTCATTCCCGGGTAGCCACGTCAATGGCTTGGGACGTGATATCCATTAGTTCGGCCAGCTCTGCCTGAGAAATGCTTAAGGGCGGCATGAGCACCACGACATCCCCCAGAGGCCGGAGAATGGCCCCTAACTTCCGGGCCGCCAGGATCACCTGATGCCCGGTTCGCCGGGCCACGGGGAACGGTTCCCGGCGGGCCTTATCCTGCACCAGTTCCAGACCCACCATAAAACCCCGCTGGCGGATGTCGCCGATGTGCGGGTGATCGGCCAGGGCCGCCAATCTTTGGGTTAGATAGTCAATGCGATCCGCCAATTTTACCAACACCTGGTCACTCTCAAACAGGTCCAGGCTGGCTAACGCCGCGGCCGCGGCCAGGGGATTGCCGGTATAGGTGTGGCCGTGGAAAAAGGTTTTGAACTTCTGATAGTCGCCCAAAAATTGCTGGTAAATCTGATCGGTGGCCAATGTCGCAGCTAAGGGGAGATAACCCCCGCTCAGGCCCTTGCCCAGACAGAGCAAGTCCGGGGTCACGTCTTCATGTTCACAGGCAAACATTCGGCCGGTGCGACCGAAGCCGGTGGCCACCTCATCGGCGATAAGCAGTACCTCATAACGATCCGCCACCTGCCGCACTCGGGCCAGATAACCCGGAGGCTGGGGGATCATACCGGCTGCGCCCTGCATCACCGGCTCCAGGATGATCGCCGCCAATTCCTGGTGATGGGCGGCGACCAGTTCCTCCAGGCCGGTGAGACACTGCTGTTGACAATGTTCCCGGTCCGGGCAGCGATAGCAATAAGTCGCCGGTGCCATATAAGTAGGAAATAACAGGTCCTTAAAAGTCTCATGAAATATGTCGATGCCGCCGACCGCTACGGCCCCCAGGGTGTCACCGTGATAGGCCCCGGCCAGCTTGAGGAAACGCCGGCGCTGGGGTTCCCCTCGGAGTTGCCAGTAACGATAAGCCAGCTTGAGGGCGACCTCGACCGCGGTGGAGCCACTATCGGAATAAAATACTTTGGTCAGTCCCGACGGGGTAATGGCCGCCAAACGTTGGGCCAACTGGATGGCCGGGATATTGCCCAGCCCGAGTAAGGTGCTGTGGGCGATTTTTCCCAACTGGGCGGTGATGGCCTGGTTCAATTCGGGCCGATTATGCCCATGGACGGTAGCCCAGATCGACGATACCCCATCGAGATAACGGCGGTTGTCGGTATCATAGACATAGACCCCCTCCCCCCGGGCGATAATCAATAATTCCTCCTGGACAAAGCCTTGCATCTGGGTAAAAGGGTGCCAGAGATAACGGTGGTCCCAATCCACTAAGGTCTGATAGTCTGGGTTCACGGCTAAGTTAAATCCTTCCTTTAGATCTGCGCCGACTGGAGCACAATAATAGAGATATTAGTATTCATCCGGTAACTCCCCCGCCCCTGGTGGGAGGGGGTTGGGGGAGGGGAAAGCGGGTTTCCGCATTGGTACTAATTACTGGCGGCCAGGCAAGTTTAATGCGCTGGCTGGGTTTCAGTTTTCGGCTAGTTTACCATGCTAAAGGGGAGATTAGCAAGGCGAAGTGGCATCAGATGAGACTATCTCAAGGTTTCAGCGGCATAATGGCCCAGCCCAAACTTATCCAGACCTGGGGTTCGGCATTGGAAAAACGACCAAGCCGCTTAACCTCAAGAATAGTTCTCATCTAAAGAATCGGAGGAATTGTGACGCCTGGGGTCATCAATATCATAACGCCGCATTTTATTAAACAGGGTAGTCCGGCTAATATTCAACATCTGCGCAGTCACCTGACGATTCCAATTATTTTTTCGTAAGGTTTCGAAAAGAATCTGTTTTTCGGCCGCGGCGAGGGCTTCCGCCAAAGGCATCCCTTCTAAACGCGGTTTCCAGGATTTTACCCGTTCCACCAGCGGCTGGGGCAAAACTTCAGGAATAATAAAATCTCCCTGGCTGAGGATCACGGCCCGTTCGACCACGTGCTCTAATTCCCGCACGTTTCCGGGCCAGGGATAGAGGTGACATAATTGCAGCGCACTCTTGGCGATGCCTTTGACCTGCTTATTATGGATTTCATTAAATCGACCAATAAAGTGTTCGATCAGCGGTTCAATGTCTCCTAAGCGCTCCCGCAACGGGGGGACGGACAAGGACACTACATTAATGCGATGATATAGATCTTCCCGGAATCGCTTACGCTCCACTTCATCGATTAGCGGGGTGTTGGTAGCGGTAATGATGCGCACATCGGTTTTGAGAGTCTGATTGCCGCCTACCCGTTCAAAAACCTTGTCTTGGAGAATACGTAATAACTTAACTTGGAGATTCAAAGTGGCGCTGTTGATATCGTCCAGGAAGATGGTACCTTCCTGAGCATCTTCGAATTTGCCTTTTTTATCGCGATAGGCGCTGGTAAAGGAACCTCGCACATGGCCAAAGAGTTCGCTTTCCAACAGGGTTTCCGACAACGAGCCGCAGCTCAGCTCTACGAAGGGTTTATCGCGGCGGGCCGAGTGGCGATGAATATATTTAGCCAACAGGGACTTGCCGGTGCCTGATTCGCCCGTGATCAATACCGTGGCCATGGTATCGGCCACCATGTGGACCAGATCCAGAAGTTCGGTCATCTGGCGGTCTTTAAAGATTATGCCTTCTTCCAGCTCCCAGGGTCGCACCCGCTTTTTCAGGGATTGGTAGGAGGATAGCAGCCGCCTCTGCTCCATGGCACGCTTGATGGTTAATCTAAGGCGCAAGTCATCGATTGGTTTTGTGATGTAATCATAAGCTCCCAGCTTAATGGCCTCCACCGCCCCATCGATATTGCCGTGCGCCGTAATCATAATGAAGATGGTCTCGGCATCCTTGCCCTTAAATTCCTTCAATAACTCGATGCCATCCATACCAGGCATACGCATGTCGGACAGTATGATATTGAACCGAGTAGTCTTAAATTTTTCCAGAGCTTCAATGCCATCGATGCTCGAATCCACCGTATAACCGTCATAAGTAAGCATTTCCTGTAGAGAATGGCAGACAAAATCATCGTCATCGACTATTAATATATCTTTATACCTCAAGATTTCTTCTCCCCTGAAGCGCTATAGTTGCTTGGAGCTATCCGCTACCGGCAGGGGTAACTCGATGGTAACGGTAGTCCCTTGGCCTACCAGGCTATCCACTTTAATCTGCCCTCGATAACGTTCGATGATTTTTTTACAAATTGCTAGGCCCAAGCCAATGCCTCGTTCTTTCTTTTTGGTAGTAAAAAAGGGCTCGAAGATTTTTTCCAGGTTGTGGGGCGCAATGCCCTCGCCGTTATCCTTGAATCTGATGAACATCCGGCCCAGTTCTTCAACACCGCTGATCTGTAATTTTCCGCCTTGAGGCATGGCATTTAAAGCATTTTTAATCACATTAACAAAAACCATGTAAAAATCGCTGGCTACCATTAAACTATCAAATCCCGGAGACATGTCCAAAGTTACTTCTACTTCTTGATCATTAGCTTGAAACATCAAGATCTTAATAGCCTCACGGAGCTGGTTTAATAAGGTGCTCCTGGCCTTGATCTCGGGCTGCGGTTGACTCAGGTTAAGCATGGAACGGACCGATTGGGAGATGCGATTTAAACCTCTTTGAGCTTCACTCAAATATCGTTCCACTTCTCTACTGTCGTCTTTTTTAAGTAGAGCCAAGGAGATATAGCGCATAACGCCATCCAGCGGGTTATTCAACTCATGGACGACGCAGGTGGAGAGCTTTCCCAAGATCGCCAGGTGTTCACTAAACGCCAGTCGTTGCCGCATCTGCTCAAATTCAGTTATGTCATTCAACACTAACAGCACCCGGGGCTGTCCCGGTTCCGGGCAAAACCCCACTAACTTGACGTTCACAAAACGGTTACCCTGACTGGGGTGAATAAGGTTGATATGATCCAATTCCAAGGAGTTCTCAGAGCACAAGGCTTCCTTCAGCACGTGGGCTAAGCGTTCCCGATCGGAGGCGGACAGCCACGATAGATGGGGAAGCAGTTCTTCCCCGATTAACAGGTTTTCATCCTGGTTCAAAAGTTTGGCAAAGGCCGGATTGATAGAGCATAACCGCATGTCCTGATCTATAACTGCCAAACCGATAGTCACCGATTTGCTCAGGTGACTGATATAATCTTTCATCTGATCAAGTTCGGACTTGGTGTCCACCAGGACCTGATTAATACGTCGGCTTTCTTCCTTCTGCTTGTTTATACTCAAGATTTCGGCCAATACGCGGGCCAACAACCAGATCAGAAATAGCTCCCGGCTGGTAAAGGGTCGTTGATCCTGACGGTCGCTAAGGTTGATTATCCCCCATAATTTATCCCCCATAACCGGCACGGCAATGAAACTCGTGCTAGGCGGCGGTTGACTCTGATGGGGATCATAAAAACGAGGATCATTAGTAATATCAGGAACTAACAAAGGCCGACCATGCTGTAAGACATATCCCATGATGGCTTCCCCGGGGGAGCTACCCGGGGGATAATTTTGATCGGTATCCATACCGACTTGGGCCGCGCAGGTCAGCTCGTCTTGATCAGGCTGAAGGAGAAAAATCGAGCCGCGCGTCGCCTGGGATAGATTTAAGGCTTTTTCTAAGAAAAGGTGGGCTAGCTGTTGGCAATCCTTGATCTGTTGGGCTTCTTGGCGTAACTGTTCTAAGACCTTAAATTCTTCTACTTCGGGGGCCAGTTCCAGGAACTGTAACCCCAAGGCCTCGGCTCCTTTCAGGGTCCATTCCAACTCACGCGTGGCCAAGCGCAGGTCTTTGAACTGCAAGGCTCGCTCAATGGTAAACAACAAGGCTTCCGGATGCACTGGCTTGGCGATGTAATCATAGGCCCCCAATTTAATGGCCGCGACCGCGTCTTTGATACTGGAATAACCGGAGAGCATAATAGTCATGGTTTCCGGGTATAACAGGCTAATTTGGCGCAGGAGCTCCATTCCGCCCATTTCGGGCATCACCACATCGATCAGGACCATATCAAAGCGGTCTTTTCCCAACTGCTCCAGGGCGGCTAAACCATCCATTGCAGTACTAACGTGATAGCCATGGGCAATCAAAATTTCCTTGATGACTTCAGTTATTGCCGGTTCGTCATCAACCACCAGGATTGTTGGTGGCTTGGGCATAGCCTCTCCTTATAATAGAATAACAATATTGCCTAATGACCTGGTTTGAACGTCGGCTATGGCAGTGGGTAGGAATGGGTATTGGATTAGATAGCTGAGCCGTATTGACGGACCAGATAGTCCCGATAAACCCCGGATTTGATGCGGCTTATCCAGTCTCGCTGTCCCAGATACCAATTGATTGTCCGTTCCAGACCCGTCGTAAAGCTTACCTCCGGTTGCCACCCCAGCTCACGGTTAAGCTTGGTTGTATCAAGGGCGTAACGCCAATCATGGCCAGGGCGGTCTTTGACAAAGGTGACCAAATCCGTTAAAGGGTAACTATCTGCTTGCTGATCTTGCAAAATTTGCAGTATCTGGTGGACTACTTCTAGATTCGAACGCTCGTTTTGGGCGCCGATATTATAAGTTTCCCCGGGTCGGCCGTCTTCTAATACCCGCCACAGGGCTCGACAATGATCTTCGACATAGAGCCAATCGCGGATATTATCTCCCTTACCATAAATGGGGATCGGTTTATGGTCTAGGGCCTGCGCAATCACCAGCGGGATTAACTTTTCGGGAAACTGATAGGGTCCATAGTTGTTAGAGCAGTTAGTGATCATGACCGGGAGGCCATAAGTTTTATAATAAGCCCGCGCCAGCATATCGGCCGAGGCTTTACTGGCCGCATAGGGACTGTTGGGAGCATAAGGCGAGGATTCGGTGAAGGCCGGTTCATGGGGCTTTAATGAACCATAGACCTCATCGGTACTGATATGCAGAAAACGCGGTTCCTCCTCCAGGGTTGATTTGCCTTCGAGCCAGACCTGACGGGCTGACTCAAGTAATACAAAGGTGCCCTGGACATTAGTGCGCACAAAGGCATCCGGGGCCATAATGGACCGATCGACATGCGATTCCGCGGCAAAATGCACCACCCGGCTAATCGGATAGCGTTCAAACAGCGAATAGACCAAAGCCTGGTCGGCAATATCGCCCTGGATCAGGGTATAATGGGGTGAGCTCTCCAGATCGATCAGGTTTTCCGGATTACCGGCATAGGTCAACAGATCCAAGTTAATTATGTTGAATTCCGGGCGCTGTTGGGCTAAGTAACGGATAAAATTGGAACCGATGAAG